>JAYEPG010000067.1:0-35189 GCA_034723795.1 Campylobacterota bacterium | reverse complement strand
GTTTAATAATCAATATTTTCATCCCTCATATAAAGATGATTTTTTGTATAATCTTTTTTCAAAAGTAGAGAATAAAGATTTAGAAGAAAATGTTTCTCGAAAAAATAAAATATATTTTAAAGATAGAAAGAATAAAATATTGATAAAGGTTAAATAAATTGAATTCTTCATTTACAATATGGTATGAAAAAAGAGATAATGTAGGTAAGAGTATTAATCCTTCTTTAGACTTACATATTAATTTATGGATTAACGACCATAAACAAAGAGATATTATAGATTTTGGAGTTATGATAAAAAATCCAATATCAATAAAGAAACTTTTATTTTATATCCCATTTAAAGTTGAAAAAATAATATAGAATTACTTACAAAATTATTAGTTGATAATCATCCAATAGCCAATTTAGTATTTAATACTGATGTTGAAATAAAGGGCACCTCTTCACAAATACACCCAGCTAAGATTAAAAATAAAGATATAGAATTTTACACACAAAATTATTCATTAATTAATGAACTAGATAAATATAAAAACTTTACTGCTCCACAATCTTTTAAGTATTTGTAATAAATAATATATTAAAACTATTAGGATATAATTTAAAAAAAGTAAAGGTACAAAGTAATGCTAGAGTTAAATAAAAGTGATATTTTAAATTTTTTATCAACTAATAAAAAAGAATTGCAAGATACATTTTTATTAACAAAAATTGGACTATTTGGAAGTTATGCAAAAGATACAGCAACTGAAAATAGTGATATAGATATAGCAATATCGACAATAAAAAAAGATTTCTTTTTACGAGATGATTTAAAAGAATACTTAGAAGAAAAGTTTCAAAGACCTGTAGATGTAGGTTATATTGATAGTTTTAGAGAATATTACAAATCTAAAATTGAAAAAGAGATAATATATGTCTAATAAGAAACAAAGAGATATAGAACTATTTATTGTAGATATTTTTGTATCGATTCAAAAAATAGATGAGTATA
Organism: Campylobacterota bacterium; assembly: GCA_034723795.1. Classification (GTDB taxonomy): domain Bacteria; phylum Campylobacterota; class Campylobacteria; order Campylobacterales; family Arcobacteraceae; genus JAIOSF01. The sequence goes on along the minus strand of JAYEPG010000067.1, from coordinate 34,193 downwards.
CTAACTTATTTGATAATCCGTCAGATTTACAACATAGTAGTTTACACTGGGATGCTACAATAAGACAACTAGAAGTTATCGGTGAGGCTTTAAATAACTTACTTAATAATGATACCTTTAACAGATTAGCACCTAAATACTTTAGAAAAATTGTAAATTTTAGAAATGCTATTGTTCATGGATATTTTGGTATTGATTTAGATGAAGTATGGGATATAATAACTGATAAATTAAAAATATTAAAAGAAAATATAGATATATCATCTGCTATTGAATCATCAATAAACGAATATCAAAAAATGAATGATATAAACATAGTAAAATTTTTAATAAAACTTGAAAATAATATAATCTAAATAATATAATTCTTTAATACATAACAAACTATAAATTTTATATAATGCAAAAAATTTAATATGAAACAATAAAGGTTAAATAATATGAATAAATTTGTAGGTGCACATGTAAGTATGAGTGGTGGTGTTCAAAATGCTCCGTTAAATGCGATGAAAATTGGAGCAAAAGCTTTTGCTATGTTTACTAAAAATCAAAAAAGATGGGAAGCAAAACCATTTGATACTAAAACTTTAGATGCATGGTTTAAGAACCTTGAAGAGTCTGGAATATTACCTAAACATATTTTACCACATGATAGTTACCTTATAAATCTTGGAAATCCAGATGAAGAGAAATTAGAAAAAAGTAGAACTGCTTTTATTGATGAGTTAGAAAGATGTGATATTTTAGGGCTAGATAGATTAAATTTTCATCCAGGTAGTCATCTTCAGAAGTTTGGAAAAAAAGACCCTGAATATAATGAAAAAATACACTATGCAGAGTTGGAATGTTTAGATTTAATAGCTGAGTCTATTAATATAGCACTTGATAAAACAAAAAATGTAAAAGCAGTTATAGAAAATACAGCTGGTCAAGGTACAAATCTAGGATATAAGTTTGAACACTTAGAACATATTATTGATAAAGTTGAAGATAAAAGTAGAATAGGTGTTTGTATTGATACTTGTCATATGTTTACAGCAGGTTATGATATACGAACACGTGAAGCTTATGACAAAACATGGAATGACTTTGATAAAATAGTAGGTAGTGAATTTTTAATGGGTATGCATATAAATGATTCTAAACCGCCTTTAGGAAGTAGAGTAGATAGACACCATAGTTTAGGTGAAGGTGAGATAGGTTGGGATGCTTTTAACTATATTATGAATGATCCTAGAATGGATGATATTCCATTGGTCTTAGAAACTATTGATGAAACTATTTGGGATAAAGAGATAGAAGCTTTATACAAATTTATTGCTTAACCGATATATCAACGGCTTTTAAATATAATAGCTTTAAATTAAGTATCAATAAATATTAGGAGTGTGTAATGGATTGGGGTAAGGTAACATATATATTCTTTTCACTTATGAGTTTAACAACAGCAGCAGGGTTTCTTTATGAACCAACTGCAATTGCATTGTTTTTAGCAGCTGGTGTAAATGTAATATCAACAATATTAAAAATTGGTGTAAGAAATCTTCTTGCTGCTGAACTATTAGCAAGTTCATTAGTTGCAGATTTACATTTAATACCTGCATTTATAGTATTCACATTTACAGATAATGTAGCATTAGCAATTTCACTTGCAATAGGTGCAGTTGTAGCAAATATATTCTCTGTAGCATTAGCATTAATAGAGAGTGCAAAAAGTCAAGATAAGGAAGATTATTAATGGAATATAATCCATCACAAATAGAAACAAAGTGGCAAACATATTGGAACGAAAATAATACGAATGAACCAAAAGCAGAAGATTGTGGTCTTGAAAAAAAATATATTTTAAGTATGTTTCCATATCCAAGTGGACGTATCCATATGGGTCATGTTAGAAACTATTGTTTAGGTGATGCTTTTGCACGTCATTTTAGAAAAAACGGATTTAATGTTTTACACCCAATTGGATGGGATAGTTTCGGTATGCCAGCAGAAAATGCAGCAATAAAACATAAATCACACCCTAAAAAATGGACTTATGAAAATATTGATTATATGAGAAATGAGCTTGAAGGTTTAGGTTTAAGTTTCTCAAAAACTAGAGAGTTTGCAACTAGTGATGAACTTTATACAAGATGGGAACAAGAATTTATAATCAAAATGTATGAAGAGGGTCTTTTATATCAAAAAAGTTCAACAGTAAACTGGTGTGAAGATTGTCATACAGTTTTAGCAAATGAGCAAGTAGAAGAGGGTTGTTGTTGGAGATGTGATAATGAAGTAGAACAAAAAGAGATGCCTGGATATTATGTAGCTATTACAAAATATGCTCAAACACTTTTAGATGATTTAAAAGATTTAGAAGGAAAATGGCCATCACAAGTTTTAACTATGCAAGAAAATTGGATAGGTAGAAGTAGTGGATTAGAATTCGATTTCTCTTTGAGTGAATCATCTAAGGAAAAACTTGGAGATAATTTTGACAAGTATACTGTATTTACAACTAGACCAGATACAATTTATGGTGTAAGTTATTCAGCCTTGGCACCTGAGCATGAGATAGTTACATATTTAATAGAAAATAATCTTTTAAGTGATGAAAAGATTGAAGCTATAAAAGATATGAAAAAAGTTAGTGAAAGAGATAGAGCAACCGAAGACAAAAAAGGTTTAGATCTTGAGATAACAGTTGTTCATCCACTTACGGGTGAAGAGATACCTGTATGGGTTGCTAACTTTGTTTTAGCTTCTTATGGAGGAGGTGCAGTAATGGCTGTACCAGCTCATGATCAAAGAGATTTTGAGTTTGCTACAAAGTATAAACTTGATATAAAAATAGTAATAGATACTAAAATGGGTATTATAAATCTTGAAGAAGCATTTACCGATTCAGGTATTTTAGTTGATAGTGATACGTTTACTGATATGAAAAATATAGATGCAAAAGATGCAATTATTGAGCACTTTGAAAAAAATAGTTTAGGTAAAAGAAAAATAAATTATAAACTAAGAGATTGGGGAGTTTCACGTCAAAGATATTGGGGAGCTCCAATTCCATTTGTTCATTGTGAAGATTGTGGAATTGTTCCTGAAAAAATAGAAAATTTACCTATTGCTTTACCTGAAGATGTTGAAATTACAGGTGAGGGAAATCCACTTGATACTCATCCTACATGGAAGCATTGTAGTTGCCCTAAGTGCGGAAAAGACTCTGTAAGAGAGACAGATACATTAGATACTTTTGTACAGTCATCTTGGTACTTTTTAAGATATGCAACAAATCCTAAAAAATGGGAAACTGAGGGTATATCTAAAGAGGATTCTAACTATTGGATGGATGTAGATCAATATGTTGGTGGAATTGAACATGCAATTTTACACCTTCTTTATGCTAGATTTTTTACAAAAGCATTAAATCAGCTTGGATATACTAACTCAAAAGAACCATTTAAAAACTTACTTACTCAAGGTATGGTTTTAAAAGATGGTGCTAAGATGTCAAAATCTAAAGGAAATGTTGTAGACCCTGATGCAATTGTTTCTAAATATGGTGCAGATACAGCTAGATTGTTCATGATGTTTGCTGCACCACCTACAAAAGAGTTAGAATGGAATGATTCTGCTGTTGAGGGCTCTTATAGATTTATACGAAAATTTTATGAGAATAGTTCTAAGTGTGAAGGTTCAAACGGTTCACTTATAGAGAGATTAGTTCATAGTGATTTAAATGAAAATGAAAAAGAGGCCAGAAAAAAAGTATATGAAGCATTACAAAAATCTGTAGATGTTATGAATAAAACTTTTGCTTTTAATACATTGATTTCATCTTCTATGGAAGCTTTAAATGCTCTAAATAAACAAGATAACCCAACAGTATGGTTAGAGGGGTATTATGTATTATCTAATATACTTGAACCAATAATTCCTCACACATGTTGGGAGATTAGTAATAGTTTATTTGCAATGTCTAACTTTGAAAACACTATTGAAGTAAAAGAGGAAGTTTTTGTACAGACAAGTATCACTCTTGCTATTACAATCAATGGTAAAAAAAGAGGTGAGATAGAAGTTTCACCAGATGCAAGCAAAGAAGAGATTTTAGAGCTTGCAAAAGCAACAGAAGTTGCTAAGAAGTGGATTGAGGGGAAAGAGATGATTAAAGAGATTGTTGTTCCTAAAAAACTTGTAAATTTAGTTGTTAAAGGTTAGAAAAGTGAAACTATATACTATATTTTTTGCATTGGCTATTTTATTAAGTGGTTGTGGATATAAACCATCATCTTATTATGCAAAAAATGAAATAGTTGGAAAAGTATTTGTAGATTCAAAAATAAATATAGGAAGTAGTGAAAACTCTATTATCATTAAAGATGCTATGAATGAGATGGTAATAAATAGATTTAATGGTACATTAGTAGATAAACAAAGCGAAGCTGATACTATAGTTATAGTAAAACTTTTAAGTGCTAATAATAGTGCAATAGCTACTGATGATTATGGATATACAAAAATGTATAGAATGACAGTTAAAATAAATATACAATATAAAAAAAGTGTATCTACTAAAGGGTATAAATCGATAACAGTGTCAAACTATTATGACTATTCTGTTGTTATTCCTGATATTCTTAATTCTGATATTGTTGATACTATTTCTACAGATAGAAAAAAAGAGGAAGCTAAAAAGTTAGCATCTATAAATGCTCTTTCAGATATATTTTCTAAGATAGCTGTTCAATCATTTAAAAAATAGATATGGATAATAGTTTATTTGATTTTTTAGAAAATAAAACTCTTTATTACGATAAAATTGATTATGATATTATATATAAATCATGGGATATTTTAAAAGAGTTTATAGAGTTACCATATGTAATACATATTGTTGGTACCAACGGAAAAGGGACAACAGGACGATTTTTGTCCTCTTTTTTTAAACAGTTAAATAAAACTGTACTACACTATAGCTCACCTCATGTTGTAAAGTTCAATGAAAGGGTTTGGATAAATGGTTCAGATTCTACAGACAAGCAACTAAATAGTGCACATAAATCAATTCAAAAAATTTTAAATAATAGTCTATTAGAAAAGCTTACATACTTTGAGTATACAACACTTTTGGCTCTTTATTTAAGTAGTAAAAAGGATTATTTAGTTTTAGAAGCAGGTCTTGGTGGTGAGTTTGATGCAACAAATGTAGTAAAAAGTGATTTATCTCTTTTTACTACAATAGATTTAGATCATCAAAGTTTTTTAGGAAATAGCATAGAAGAGATTGCTACAACGAAGATGAGAAGTTGTAATAACGCATTTATTTTAGGTAAGCAAATAAATCAAGATGTGTATAAAGTAAAAAATAAAATATTAAAAGAGTTTGAAGAGATAAAGTATAACGATGAGATTAAAATTCCAAAAAATGCTGATAGTTTACCCTCATATTTAAAAGATAATTTAAAACTATCTTTAAGTGTATTGGAGTATTTAAATTTGCCAATAACAAATTTAAAAATAGAAAAAATGCCAGGACGTTTTGAAAAGATTTCAAATAATATAACAATAGATGTAGGTCATAACCCACTAGCAGCAAGAGTTATATCAGACGAGTTAAAAAAGAGTAATCAAAAAATTATTTTGGTTTATAATAGTTATGAAGATAAAGATTATATTTCAGTTTTAAATATTTTAAAACCATTTATAAGAGAAGTTCAAATAATAAGTTGTGATGATAATAGAATTGTTGACAATGAATTATTAAAAAAAGAGATAGAAAATTTATCGTTAAATGTAAAAGATTTTGATATGCTAGAAATGGATGGAAGTAATAATTATTTAGTTTTTGGCTCATTTATTGTAGTTGACGAATTTTTAAGTAGATATAAAGAGATAAAAGATGGCAATAAAAGATAAACTCACCATTACAGTATCTGATGTAAATGGTACAAAATCATATAGTTTACATAAAATAATTAAAAAAATATTTTTATGGTCTATACCAGTAATATTAATTATAGGAACTGTTAGCTTCTTGCTTATATCACACTTAAGTAATAGCGTTGATGAGCTCTCAATACAAAGTAAGAATTTGATAATAGAAAATCATAAATATAGCCAAAAAATAGAATCAAAAATAAAATCTATAAAAGAATTAAGTACACAACTAAATGATATAGAAAATATTATAGGTATATCTAAAGATAAAAATACAACTTTAATTCAAAGAGCAACATTAGCAAAATTAACATCAGCCCAAAGAACATATATGTTAAATACGATTCCAAGCCAATGTCCATTAGAAGAGTGTAAAACAACATCTAAATTTGGATGGAGAAATCATCCTGTAACAAAAGAGAAGAAATACCATAAAGGTATTGACCTTAGAGCAAAAAGAAGAACGGAAGTTTTTACAACTGCAGATGGTGTTGTAAGGTTTGTAAATGATAAAGATACAGGTGCATGGGGAAGAGCAGTAATAGTAGCTCATAACTTTGGATTTGAGACTGTATATGCACATTTAAGATTTGTAAATGTAAAAATAGGGGATGTAGTAAAAAAGGGGCAACTTATTGCAAAAAGTGGTAATAGTGGAAGAACTAATGGTCCTCATTTACATTATGAAGTAAGATATGCCACAAGAGTTTTAAATCCACAACACTATATAAACTGGGATATAAAAAATTATGAACAAATATTTTCGCAACAAAGGAGTGTAAAATGGGAATCTTTAGTAAATCTAATAAAAAATCAAAATCAGGTAATGGTACAACAATAATAGGTAAAGGTACTACAATAAAAGGTGGTATTGATACAGAAGGTTCTATATTTATTGATGGGAGATTTGAAGGTGTTATTGTAGCTCAAAAGAGTGTTACTATTGGAAAAACAGGAGAGGTTTTAGGTGAAATAAAAACAAAAGATCTTATTGTAAATGGACTTGTTGATGGTATGTTTGATATAAAAAATATTACAATACTTGAAACAGGAAAAGTTATTGGTAAGATGCAGTATGAAGAGCTTATAATTGAAAAAAATGGTATATTTGATGGGATTGGTAAGCAAAAAAATTCAAAACTAAATAGTCAGTATAGTAAGCTTGAGATAAAAAAGAAAAATAAAATAGAAGAGTAAAATTAATCAAACCATTATTATATTAGAAGTAAATGATAATTATGGTAAACTATATAGAAATATAATAGTATTTAAGGGAATAGTTTGACATTTAGAGATAGAAAAAAGAGTAGTTTAGGTTTAGTGTTTATTTTAATAATAATCATATCAGTATTAGCGGGTGCATATTTGTACCTATCACCAGCATTTGAACAAAATAAACCTGAGGTAGAAGTAGAAGATAAAATTTATTGGAATTTAAAATCAAAGTTAAGTATAGATTTAGAAGATGAGAGTGGAATAAAATATTATAAAGTGACTTTTAAAGATGGTCAAAGAGATATAGTATTAAATCAAGAAGTTATTAAAAATAAACAACTTAAATTAACAATTGACGTAGCAGCTCCTAAGTTGGATATGTTTTCTAAAAGCAATGAAGCAGTATTAGAAATAGAGGTTGTAGATAATAGTAAATGGAACTTTCTTGAGGGTAACAAAGTAATTAAAAGGATTAATTTAACAATTGATACTAAAAAACCTGTTGCTAATGTTTTGTCAAATTCAAGATATATTCAAAGAGGTGGAAGTGCTGTTGTTGTTGTAGAGGTTTCAGATGTTAATCTAAAAGATATGTACATATCTTTTAATGATATTAAAAAATTTAAATTGATGCCATATAAAACAAAAAATCATTTTGTTGCACTTGTAGCTTGGCCTATAGAGATTGAAGAGTATAATAGAGTTAATCTGTTTACTATAGATAAAGCAAATAATAAAACTGTAACAAAAGTACCTTTTTATATACAAAAGAAAAAAATTAAAATAGATGATATAAAGTTAAGTAAAAATTTTATTAAAAATGTAAGTGCATTTGTTTTAGAACAAAGTGCAGAGCAAATACCAGATAACTTAAATGAAATATTCGTATATTCAAATACAAAGCTAAGGGCTAAAAATATTGAGCAATTAGAAAAAACAGCTCAAAGAGCTATGGAAAACAGATCTATTGAAGATTTTAATATCAAACCTTTTAGAAGATTAAGAGGTTCAAAAACAGTAGCTGGTTTTGCAGAGAGAAGACATTACTTTTTAGATGATCAAAAAATTAATGAAGCATGGCACTTAGGTATAGATTGGGCAAGTGTTAAAAAAGCAAAAATAAAAACTTCAAATAGTGGTGAAGTTGTATTTAAAGAGTATTTAGGATTATATGGAAACTCTATAGTTATTGATCATGGTATGGGGCTGTTTTCTTTATATGCACATACAAGTACACAAAATGTTGAGCTTGGTGATATTGTAAATGCAAAACAGCATATAGCAAATACAGGTGCTACAGGAGCAGTATTTGGTGACCATTTACATTTTGGTATTTTAATTCAAGGTGTTGAAGTAAATCCATTAGAGTGGATGGATAAAAATTGGATAAAAGTTAGAATAACTGATGTTTTAAATAATGCAAATAAACAAATAGCTGGTAAACAATGAAGCAAAGAACAATTAAAAGCAATGTTGAAATAGTTGGTATAGGACTACATAAAGGTGTTCCCGTAAAAATGACTCTAGAGCCATTAGATGATGATATGGGTATAATATTTTATAGGTGTGATGAAGCTGTTACTATCCCTTTAACTCCGCAGTATGTAATAGATACTAAAATGGCAACTGTTATAGGAAAGGATGGTGTAGTAGTTTCTACAATAGAACATCTTTTATCTGCAATATATGCTTATGGAATAGATAACTTAAGAATTGTTTTGGATAATGATGAAGTTCCTATTTTAGATGGAAGTAGCAGTGGTTTTTGCATGCTTCTTGATGAGGTTGGTATAAAAGAGCAAACTAAAAGTAAAAAAGCCATAAGAATAAAAAAAGATGTAGAGGTTAGAGTTGACCATAAATATGTAAAACTTACACCGTCAGAACATATAATATATGATTTTTCAATAGATTTTGAACACCCAGCTATTGGTGAGCAACAGTTTAAATTTGATTATTCAATTGAAGAGTATAAAGAGAATATAAGTCGTGCTAGAACATTTGGTTTTTTACATGAAGTTCAATATTTAAGAAGTATTGGACTAGCACAAGGTGGTAGTTTAGAAAATGCAATAGTATTAGATGATCAAAAGATTTTAAACCCTGATGGGTTAAGATATGATGATGAATTTGTAAAACATAAAATACTTGATGCTATTGGAGATATGTCTTTACTTGGGTATACAATGATAGGTGAATACAACGCACATGCAGGAAGTCACCATTTAAATCATCTATTAACAAAAAAGTTATTAGAAGATCCATCTAGTTATGAGATTGTTGAACTTGAACAAGAAAAAGAAGATGTTAAAGTCTTAGTAAAAGCTTACTCTGGAGTAAACAGTTAATTTATGAATAATATAGATGTGTTAGTAATCTCAATTGCAAATCCTATTTTAGTGGGAATTTATAAAAATGATATTTTATTAGAAACAATTGAAACAACAGGAAAAACTAGTGATGTTTTACCTAATATTTTTAAAAATATATTAGAAAGATTTGATATATCAAAAATATTTTATGTAAATGGACCAGGTAGTTATATGGCAATTAAAGTTGGTTATATGTTTTTAAAAACTTTATCAATAGTAAAAGGGATTGAATTTAAAGCGACAAATGGGTTTGAATTTAATGAAAATAGCCCTATTAAAGCATTGGGAAAGAAATATTTTTTTAATCAAGATGATGGTAAAATTACAATAGAATTTTTAAAAGATAGTGATAAATTAATAGATTTTAAATTACCAAAAGAGCTACAAAAAAACATATTTAATGATGATTGTTTACCTAATTATCATCTACCCGCAGTATATTAAGAGGAAGAGGAAAGAATGAAAATAAGTGTACCAGCAACAAGTGCAAATTTAGGACCAGGATTTGACACACTAGGATTGGCATTAAATATAAGAAATCAGGTAATAATTAAACCTGCAAGATTTCATAGTGTATCATTAAAAGGTGAAGGTTCAGGCAACCCAAAATTAAAAGATAACAATATGTTTATATCAACTTTTAATGACTTTTATCATAACTTAAGTAGTAAAAAACAACAGTTTAGATTTGAGTTTCAAAATGAGATACCATTATCACGAGGTTTGGGTAGTAGTAGTGCAGTTATTATAAGCGCTATAGCATCTGCTTATGCTATTGAAGGTATAAAACTTGATAATAAAAAGCTATTAAATTTAGCACTTAGTTATGAATCTCATCCTGATAATATTACACCTGCAGTTATGGGTGGATTTACAGTTTCAACAATTCATGAAAATGAGGTATATTTTATAAGAAAAGAGATACCAAAAACACTAAAAGCTGTTGTTGTTATCCCTAATAGAGCAATATCAACAAATCTTTCAAGAAAAACTTTACCATTTAAGTATTCAAAAGATGATGCAGTATTTAATATATCGCATAGTTCTTTATTAACAGCTGCATTTATGACAGAAGATTGGAGAATGTTAAAAAAAGCTTCAAAAGATAGGTTTCATCAATATTATAGAATGAAGCAGATGCCAGAGTTATTTGCAGTACAAAAAGTAGCATTAAGAAACGGTGCATTGATGAGTACTTTATCAGGGAGTGGATCAACTTTTTTTAATATTGTTTATTCAAAAGATGCTCCAAGGGTTGTTAAAAAGCTTCAAGATAATTTTCCACATTTTAAAATTTTCTCTTGTGATTTTGATAATGACGGTGTATCTATAGAAGATTAAGTGGAATTTAGATAAAATGCTAAAATTAACTATTAGAACATGTGTATCTTGCCGAGGTAAGTTTACACAAAAAATTTTAAATAGACTACAATGTAAAGATAAAACACTAACTAAATATAGTGGCATTGGAAGAAGCTTTTATATATGTGATGAATGTTTAGGACAAACGTCAAAACTGGAAAAAGCACTTTACAGACACTGTAAAAATAAAGACAATTATATTGTACAACTAAAGGAGATATTGGTAGATGGAAGATAAAGTAAGAGTTTTTGAAATAGCTGAAGAAGCGGGGGCAACAAGCGCAACAGTTATAGAAAAAGCAGCAGAATTGTCAATAAGTTTAAAATCACCTCAAAGTAGTGTTTCGTTTGAACAAGCAGAAGCCATAACAGAGTTTATAATGACTGGAAAAAGTACACTATTGCCAAAAAAGAAAGCAGTAACAAAAAAGAAAAAACCTGCCCAAAAAGAAGTAGTAGCAGATGAAGCGACAAAAGAGGATAAAGTAGAGGCAGTAAAAACAGAATCTACAAAAAAAGATACTCAAAAGAAAACGCCTGCAAAAAAAATTGCAACTAAAGATGTTATTAAAAGAAAAGAATTAAAAATAGTACAAAAAAAGAATCCTGTTGTTGCTAAACAAGAGGAGAAGGTTGTTGAAACTAAAGTTGAAACAGCACCTAAAACTACTAAAAAAGAAGAAAATGTTACAGCACAGAAGAAAGTTGAAACTAAAGTTGTTGAAGCAAAAACAGAAGTAAAAACTCCTGTAAAAGATGAAACACCTGCGGCAACACCAAAAATTACACTTAAAAAAAGAGGTCTTACTATTGTTAAGAAAAAGAGACCTCAATTAAAAGTAACTGATGTAGTTCCACAATCAAGAAAACAAAAAATGGCTTCTATGAGTGATCTTTTTGGTGGTAGCCCAGAGTTAAAAGAACAATACTCTTCAAAACCAAAAAAAGATAGAACAAAACAAGCAGCAAAAGCTCACGAACATGGTAAGAAATTAAGAGTTGAGGGTAATTCAGACTTTAAAGAATCAGATGATTCGATTATGGGTGAAGAGGTTGTATTACTTGATATGGGACTTATGGAAACATCTAAGTTCCTTAGAGAAGCACCAAAGCCTAAAAATTTAAGAACAACAAAGCCAAGTGCCTTTGGAAATGTACCAAGAGGTATTAAAAGAGGTAGAAAAAAGAAAAAATATAAAGCAAAAGTTGAAGAGGTTGAAATAACTGATGTAACTATTCCTGAAGATTGTAGAGTTCATGAGTTTGCAGATAAAATTGGAAAAACTTCTGGTGATGTAATTGGTAAACTTTTTATGCTTGGTATGATGGTAACTAAAAATGATTTCTTAGGGAATGATGAGTTAGAGATACTTGGTGAAGAATATGGAATCGAAATTACAATTAAAGATGAACTAGAAGATGTAAACTATGTTGAAGATTATGCAGAAGAAGAGATCGATAAAACAAACTATGTTTCAAGACCTCCTGTTGTAACAATTATGGGACATGTTGATCATGGTAAAACTTCACTTTTAGATAAAATTAGAAGTAGTAGAGTAGCAGCAGGTGAAGCTGGTGGTATTACACAACATATATCTGCATATACAGTGAAGAAAAATGGTCAAGATATTACTTTTGTTGATACACCAGGACATGAGGCATTTACATCTATGAGAGTAAGAGGTGCAAGTGTAACTGATGTTATTATTTTAGTTGTTGCAGCTGATGATGGTGTAAAACCACAAACTATAGAGTCAATCAAAGCTGCAAAAGCAAGTGGAGCTCCTATAATTGTAGCTGTTAATAAAATTGATAAAGAAACTGCAAATATGGATATGGTAAAAGCTGGAATGGCTGAGCATGATATGTCGCCTGTTGATTGGGGTGGAGATATTGAGTTTATTGGTGTTTCTGCATTAACTGGAGAGGGTATTGATGATTTACTTGAAAATATACTTATCCAATCTGAGTTATTAGAACTTGAAGCAGATCCAACTGCTCTATGTAAAGCTACTGTTATTGAATCTTCACAAGTTAAAGGTAAAGGTGCTGTTGCAACTGTTATTGTTCAAAATGGTACACTTAAAGTTGGTGATAATATTGTTGCTGATACAACATTTGGTAGAGTTAAAGCATTACTTGATGATGCTGGTAAGCCTGTAAAAGAGTTAGGTTTAAGTAGAACAGGACAAGTTGTTGGTCTGGCAGATGTTCCTACAACTGGTTCGCCTCTAGTTGCACAAAAAACAGCTGCTGAAGCTAAAGATATTGCAACAACAAGAGCAGAACATGCAAGACAAAAAGAGTTAAGTCACTCTACAAAAGTTTCACTTGATGAGATGGCAGCACTTATTGCTGAAGGTAAAATAAAAGCATTACCAGTAATTTTAAAAGCTGATGCAGGTGGTTCTTTAGAAGCTATTAAAGGTTCTTTAGAATCAATTAAAAATGATGAAGTAAAAGTTAAAATTATATCTTCAGGTGTTGGTGGTATTACTGAAGCAGATATTTCACTTGCGAGTGCAAGTGAAACTGGTGATTGTATTATTATTGGATTTAATGTACGACCTACAGGAGCTGTTAAAACAAAAGCAAAAGCTGAAGGTGTTGAGATAAAAACATATAGTATTATCTATTCATTAATTGATGAAATTAAAGCTACATTATCAGGTATGATGAGTGCAATTGTTAGTGAAGAAAATACAGGTCAAGCACAAGTACTTGAAACATTTGTAGTACCAAAAATTGGTACTGTTGCAGGTACTAAAGTAACAGATGGAAAAGTTGTACGTGGTGGATTAGCACGTGTAATTAGAGATGGTGTTGTTGTTTATACTGGTGCTATTAAATCTCTTAAACGATTTAAAGATGATGTTAAAGAAGTTTCTAACGGTTATGAGTGTGGTATTATCTTCGAAAGCTTTAATGATATTAGAGTTCACGATTATATTGAAACATTTATAGAACATAAAGAAGAGCAAACTATTGACTAATAAAAGTGTAAACTTACAAAGAACAGAGTCATTACTAGAAGAACTGATTCCTGAAGCACTAAGTTCTCTTGGTGATCATAGAATCTCTTCTTTAGTTATTACTGAAGTTGATTGTAAAAATGGTAAGTATGACGCAAAAGTTTATTATGATGCAAGTGATTATGATAAAGCTGAATTAAAAGAGATAAGACAAAGTTTGAGAAAAGCAAATGGTATTATCAAAACATATATTTTAAATGCTACTTCATGGTACAAATGTCCAAACTTTACATTTTTAGTTGATGATATGATGGATAAAAGAGCAAGAATGGAAGATCTATTCTCTCAAATTTCTACAAAACCTAAAGAAAATAATGAAGAGTAAAATATGGAATTAGAAGAATCAATAAAATTAGCAGTTGAAGGTTGTGGAGTAGATTTATACGACATTCAAACAACAAAAGAGCATAAAGTAAATATTTTAAGAGTATATATATCTCATAAAGATGGTGTAAACTTAGATCAATGTGCTCATGTAAGTAGAATGATCTCACCACTTTTGGATATAGATGAACCAATGAATGGTAAATATAACCTTGAAGTTAGTTCTCCTGGGATAGAGAGAAAATTAAAAACATTAAATCATTTTAAATGTTCAATTGGAAGTGATGTAAAAGTAAAAGATTACTCAACTCAAATAATAAAAGGTAAAATCACAGATGTATCTGATGATGGTATTATTACAATTGAAGATATTAATGATGGTTTAAAAACTATTAAATTTGATGATGTTTTATCTGCATCTACATATTACAATTGGAATAAATAAGAAAATATGAAAAATAAAAATAGTCAATTTATGCAATTGGCTATAGAAGAAGCTTGGAAATACCAGCTTCTCACCTTCCCTAATCCTGCTGTTGGTGCAACAGTAGTTAAATCAAATGAAGTTCTTAGTGTTGAAGCTCATAAAACAGCTGGACTTCCTCATGCTGAAGTAAATGCTTTAAAATCAGCATATTTAAAACAATTTCCTAATTCAAATTTAAAAGAACTTAATAGATCTCATGAGATTCATAATTTTTTAAAAGATAATCATAATAATTTTTTTAAAGATTGTGAAATATATGTTACTTTAGAGCCTTGTAATCATATAGGTAAAACTCCAGCATGTTCAATGTTATTAGAATCAATAGGTATAAAAAAAGTGTATATAGGTACACTTGATCCAAATGAGGCAGCATCAGGGGGAAAACAAAGACTTGAAAATGCTGGTATTGAAGTAGAAATAGATATTTGCAAAGAGGAAACTGATGAACTACTATATCCTTTTATACAATGGCAAAAGGATAAATTTGTATTTTTTAAGTTAGCTATGAGAGAAGATGGCTCTATTGATGGTGGGTATATCACTACAAAAGATTCTTTAACATTGGTTCACAATATAAGAACAAAGTTAGATTTAATGATTATAGGTGGTCAGACAGTAAGAGTTGATAGACCAACTTTAGATTCTAGATTTGCCGTACAAAATAAAGCCCCTAATATTTATATATATTCAAACAAAACAAACTTTGATAAAACTATACCTTTATTTAATATTCCAAATAGAAGAGTACAAATTGGTAATAATTTAGAGGTAGTAAAAAACAAAAACTTTATTATGATTGAGGGTGGATTTAATTTATTAAATCAAGTAAAAAACAGTTGTGATTATATTGTACTTTTTATCTCACATAAAAAAAAGTTTGAAAATAAATATAATATCAATAATTTAAATTATAAAAAAGTTTATTCATACTATATTAATGAAGATGATGAGATTATATTTTTAAGAAAACTATAAAATTGTTATAGTATCATCTCAATATAAAAAATAATAAATAAAATATACAAAGGATAATAATATGTTAGACTTCGCAATTATAGGTGGAGGTCCTGCTGGACTTACTGCTGGATTATATGCTACACGTGGTGGATTAAAAAATGTTACAATGTTTGAAAAAGGTATGCCTGGTGGTCAAATAACACAAAGTAGTGAAATAGAAAATTACCCTGGACAACTTGATGTTGTAACTGGTATGGAACTTATGGATAAATGGCCCGAACAATGTAAAAAGTTTGGTTTAAAACATGAGATGTCTGAAGTAAAACATATTACAAAAAAAGATGATATTTTTACTATTTCATTAGGAAATGGGGATTTAGTTGAATCAAAATCTGTTTTAATAGCTACAGGAAGTGTCCCAAAGCCATCTGGTGTTAAAGGTGAAAAAGAGTTTTTTGGAAAAGGAGTAAGTACTTGTGCAACTTGTGATGGATTCTTTTATAAAGGGAAAGATGTTGTTGTTATGGGTGGTGGAGATACCGCTGTTGAAGAAGCAATATTTTTAGCAAATATTTGTAAAACAGTTTATATTGTACATAGAAGAGACTCTTTTAGAGCTTCTCCTCATGAAGTAGAGAAGTTAGAAAAATATGACAACATCGAATTAGTTATGAACCATACAACTGAAGAGATTATTGGTGATGCTATGGGTGTAACTGGTGTTATTGTTAAATCTAAAGATACAAATAAACTAAGAACATTAGATGTTTTAGGTGCATTTATATTTGTAGGTCGTGATGTTTTAAATCAAACATTGATACAAGAAGATGGAAGTTTCTTATGTGAAGTAAATGAATCCGGAGAGGTTATTGTAGATTTAAAGATGAGAACAAACGTGAGTGGGTTATTTGCAGCAGGAGACATTAGAATAGATGCACCAAAACAAGTTGTATGTGCAGCAGGAGATGGTGCAATAGCTGGAATAGGTGTTATTGCTTATTTACAATAAAAATAGTATTCATATTTCTCTTCTCTTAGATAAATATGAAACAATATAATTAACAAAAAACGATATAGAGTTAGTTTAAAAATATATCGGTATAATGCGTTAAATTAAATTAAATTAAACCTTAAGGTGTGCAGATGTTAAAAGTTGGGATTTTAGGAAGTACAGGTAGAGTTGGTTCTTTACTTATTGATGATTTATCAGAAGATGAATTAGCTTGTGTGGGGGCAGTTCATGTTTTTGATGAATTAACTAAAACTTTACCTAAAGATGCTGTTGTTACAAATGATATGCAAACAATGGTTGATTCAAGTGATGTTATTATTGATTTTTCTGCACCTGTTGCAACTGAAGAGTTACTTTCTACAATTGTAAAAGCAGGTAAAGGTAGACCTTTAGTTATTGCTACAACTGGTTTCAATGAACACCAAAAAAATCTTTTAATCGAAGCTTCAAAAGTAGTTCCTATTTTATATGCTACAAATATGAGTCTTGGTGTTGCAGTTTTAAATAAACTAGTTGCACTAGCATCTAAAACATTAGCTGATTTTGATTGTGAAATTGTTGAACAACACCATAGACATAAAGTTGATTCACCAAGTGGAACAGCACTTACTTTAGCAGAGCATGCTGCAGAAGCTAGAGATTTAGACCTTGATAAGGTAAGAATTTCAGGGAGAGATGGAATTATTGGTGCTAGAACAAAAGATGAGATTGCTGTGATGAGTTTAAGAGGTGGTGATATAGTTGGTCGTCATACTGCTGGATTCTATAATGATGGTGAATTTATCGAATTAAATCATACTGCAACTGCTCGAAATACTTTTAGCAGAGGTGCTATAAAAGCCGCAAAATGGCTTGTGAATCAAGAACCTGATTTATATAGTATTAATGATTGTTTAGGATTATAATATGTGTGCAATAGTTGGAGTTTATGGTAATGATGATGCTGCAAAGTTAGCATCAGCTGCTTTATTTGCTATGCAACATAGAGGGCATGAAGCTACTGGAATTAGTGCTGGTGGTAATGATAGTAAGAAAATAGTTACTATTAAAAATAGAGGTTATGTAAGAGATGTATTTGATGAAGAAGCTTTTAAAGTCTTAAAAGGAAATATGGCTATAGGTCATAATCGTTATTCAACAGCAGGAAGTGAATCTGTATTTGATGCTCAACCTATTCAAGCTAAATATAAACTTGGTGAAATATCAATTGTGCACAATGGAAACCTTACAAATAAAGATGAAGTTAGACAGAGACTTATTGATGAAGGTTCAATATTCCAAACTGGTATGGATACTGAAAATCTAATTCATCTTATTGCGAAATCTTCTCAAGATAAATTAAGAGATAGAATTACAAAATCTTTAACTAAAGTAAAAGGTGCTTATAACTTTATGATTCAAAGTAGAAGTAAGCTTTTTGTTATTAGAGATCCTCATGGAATTAGACCACTTAGTATTGGTAAGCTTAGATCTGGTGGATATATAGTTGCTAGTGAAACTTGTTGTTTTGACCTTGTAGATGCCCAGTTTGTAAGAGATGTAAAACCTGGTGAGATGTTGATATTTTCAAAAGATTATGATGAACCTGAATCTATTATGCTAGATGATACACAAGAGTTTAGACCTTGTGCGTTTGAGTATATATATTTTGCACGTCCAGATAGTGATATAGATGGTAAAAACGTTTATACTATGAGAGAAAATATGGGTAAAGTATTAGCTTCTAATGATAAAAATATATTAGATGCAGATATGGTTATACCAGTTCCAGATAGTGGTGTTCCATCTGCTTTGGGATATTCAAAAGAGTTTGGTATCCCTTTTGAATTAGGAATTATTAGAAACCACTATGTTGGAAGAACATTTATTGAACCAACACAAGCTATGAGAAATACGAAAGTAAAAATGAAACTTTCTCCTATGAAGTCACTTATTGAAGGTAAAAAGCTTGTTGTTATTGATGATTCTATTGTAAGAGGAACTACTAGTAAGAGAATTGTTAAGATGCTAAAAGATGCAGGTGCATCTGAAGTTCACTTTAGAGTTGCATCTCCTATGATTAAGTATCCTTGTTTTTATGGTATTGATACACCTACTAAAGAGGAACTTATCAATGCAATGAAAACAAAAGATGAAGTTCAAGAATATATAGAAGCTGATTCTTTAGAGTACCTTTCAATTGATAACTTAAAAGATGCATTAGGGCATGATAGAAAATACTCTCTTGTTAGTTTTGATGGCGATTATTTCGTAGCATAGGTTGATATAGAAAAGTGATAAAATTAAATACTATTGGTAAATATTGGCGTGATAAATTTGGGGAAAAAGTTTATAAAATCCCCATTAGTATTTCTGGTTTTACTTGTCCTAATATTGATGGAACTGTTGCAAAAGGTGGTTGTACATTTTGTGAAAATGAATCATTTTCTCCAAATATGTCGGATAAATCAAAATATAAATTAAATTTAAATAGTAAAGATAATCCTCAATTAGGAAATCAACTAATACAATTACAAACTCAATTTAATGAAACAAAAGAGATATTAGAAAATAAATTTGGAGCTAAAAAGTTTATTGTTTATTTTCAATCATTTACAAATACATATGCGCCTTTTGATACTTTAAAAACATTATATGAAAAAGCATTAAGTTTTGAAAATGTTATAGGTCTTAGTATCGGTACAAGAACAGATTGTATTACAGATGAAACTCTTGATTATTTAGAAGAGTTAAATAAAACAAAAGAGATATGGGTAGAATATGGTATTCAGTCTGTTTATGACTCAACTTTAGAAAAAATAAATCGTGGGCATGATTTTGCAAATATTGTGAAGTGGATAAAAAAGACTAAAGATAGAGATATTTTAGTTTGTGGACATATGATATTTGGATTACCAGATGAAGATCAAGCTATGATGCTAAAAGGTGTTGAGGAAACTATAAAGTTAGGGATAGATTCTATTAAGTTCCATCCACTTTATGTTGTTGAAAATACACTTCTTACAAATGACTATAAAAAAGGTAGGTTTGAGCCTATAAGTGAAGAGTTATATATAGATACTCTTGTAAAGTCTATTAAAATGTTGCCTGATAATGTATCTATATCAAGAGTTACTGCTGGTATTAGTGATGATTCATTGTTGTCACCAATGTGGTGTAATAATAAGCATAGACAGATGTATAATATTAAACAAGCATTATTAAAAGAGGATTTAATCTACTAAATACAAAGGATAATTGATGTTACTGCTATTTACTATACTTTTAGTTTTCATTATATTATCCAGAATTGTAGAAACCTCTACAAAAATTCCAAGCACATTAACTCTAATAGTACTTTCATTTTTATTATCATATTTTTCACCTGAAGTTTTAAATATATCAAATGATCAGTTTGATGAGATACTTTATCTAATGCTCCCTGTTATTTTATTGCCAGATATTTTAAATATATCTAGTAATGAACTTAAAAAACACTACAAAGAGATAATCTATTTAGCTATAGTTGCTGTTTTAGTATCTATATCAATTGCAATATTTATTACTCCATTTTTATTACCAGAACATAGTTTTACAATTGGTATGTTAATTGCCCTTTATACTATGTTAATGGCAACTGATGCAATCACTGTTTCAAGTATTATGTCTAAATTTAAATTACCTGAAAATCTAAAAATTTATGCAGAGTCTGAATCATTGTTTAATGATGTTACAGCTTTGATTATATTTTATTTTATAGCGTTACCTATGATTAGTGGAGGTGAATTAACAATATTAGATATAAACACAACTCTATTTAAGGTTTTATTTTTATCAACTGCTATTGGTGTTATTGTTGCCTATATTGGATACTTTTTTATAAAAGTATTAAAAAACTTTTTTGACCAATTTTTAGTTATATATCTAATTGTTATTGTATCTTTTATGACTGCAGAACATTTTCATATTGCAGGAATCCTTTCTATTGTTACATCTGTATTGACTTTTAAATATTTAGTAAAAAAAGAGTTATCAAAAAATAAAATACATAATTTATTTGAAAATAATAATGATATAGAGTCATCATTAATGAGACTAATAAAAACTGTTCCCGCATTAACAAAAAAGGGATTTAGGGAGTATAAAAAAGAGGCTGAATTTATTGGTATATTTGCTAATGCAATTGTATTTATGATTGTAGCAAGTTTAATAGATATAAATTTATTGTTAACATACACAAAAGAGATTTTAATTATATTTTTTATTACAACAATTATAAGATTTATAGCAATCGGTTCAATGATAAAAAAACTCAGCTTGCCATTTAGATGGACAAAAGCGTTAACTTTTTCAGGGGCTAAAGGTGCTTTGGCTATTATTATGGTTCATTCATTACCAAGTGATTTTATTTATAAAGAGATGTTTGATGCAATTGTTGTTGGAAATGTTTTATTAACAACATTTATTTATACAATATTATTAATGATTCATATAAATAATAATGAAACTGAGTATAAAAAAGATATAAATAACAGTGCAACTTCATCAAATACAAAAATTTCTGCATTAAACTTAGTTGATTTACTAGAAAAAGATATTTTAACAGGTGCATATAACCAAAATTTTATTGAAGATATAATAGAAAAAGAGATAAAAAGATCACAAAGGTATAAAACAGAATTTTCATGTATTTTAATAGATTTTTCCTTCAATGAAAAAAATGACAATATATATAAATCAATTGGAAATATTATAAATGACAAGATTAGAACAAATGATTATTTTGGTAAATTAACAGATGAAAAATTTATAATTTTAACATCAAGTACCTCATTAAGTGGGGCTATGCTTTTAGCTGAAAAACTTGATAAACTATTTAGAAAAAAAGATGATATAGTAGATATAAACAATATATCATTTGGTATTACGCAATCAGGTGATATAGATACTTATAGTTCAATCATGGAAAAACTTGAAGATGCTTTAAATAGAGCAAAAAATGCTGAAACAAAAAGGAGAATAGAGATTGAAACATAACAGATGTAAGTTATTATTTGGAGATGATTTTTCAAAATTAAAAAATGCAAAGATTATTATACTAGGAGTTGGTGGAGTAGGTGGTCATGCTCTAGATTGTTTGTATAGAAGTGGAATAGAGGATATAACAATTGTAGATTTTGATACCTATGAATTAACAAATCAAAATAGACAAATTGGAAGTGATGCTATAGGTAAAGTAAAAGTTGAACATCTAAAAACAATATATCCAAATATTACACCAATTTCAAAAAAGATTGATTTAGAGTGGGTAGAGAATTTTGATATGAGTTCATACGATTTGATACTTGATGCAATTGATGATATAAAACCAAAAGTACAACTGATTAAAAAGTATTATAAAAAATTAATATCTACAACTGGAAGTGCAAAAAGGATTGATCCTACAAAAATTGAGTATATAAATATATTTAAAACATATAACGATCCTTTTGCAAAAAAGATTAGAGAATCATTGAAAAAAGAGAGATTTAATAAAAACTTTAAAGTTGTATTTAGTAGTGAATTAGTTCAATGTAAAGAGATGGGTAGTTTTGTGGGTGTTACAGGTTCATTTGGCTTAACAATGTGTAGTATAACAATTAAAAAACTATTAAGTGAAAAATAGATAAAATAAAATAAATTGATAAATTTAGATTATAAAAGGAATTTATATGAGTGGAATTAGTGATAGCGTTGAACAATTAACCCAAGCTCACCTTAGAAATGTACAGCAGTTAGCTGTTTTTTATACGGGTCATGGTGATGTATATGCAATTAATATTGCAAAAATCAAAGCTTTTATAATAACTGAAGAGATTGCAATAACAGATACTCCAACTGATACTGATATAGTAGAGGGTATTGGTACAATTAGAGGTGAACCAATTACACTTATAAATCTTGATAGATGGTTAGGTTACGATGCTTTACCTGTAAATGAATACAAGTTAATTATATTTTGTGAATTTAATCATAAGCAAGTTGGTTTTTTAGTAAAAGATATGGTAAATATCGTTGAAAAAACAACAGCAGAACTTATAAACTCAGAGAACCAAAACTCAAAAGTGACATATACAACATATGTAGAGATTAATAAAAAAGATCATCTTTGTACAGTTTTTAATGCTGAACAATTATTATCTGATATTGGTTGGACAGATATTAACGCTAGTGATTTAGATAGATATGTTACTAGACCATTAAATGATGATAAAGTTATATTAATAGCAGAAGATAGTGCAGTAGCTAGAGAAGCAATAAATCAATTTATGAGAAAAGCAAGAGCAAACTTTATTATGTCTACTGATGGTGGAGATCTTCTTCATAGACTTGAAGAGTTTAAACCAGAAGAGATTGCTTTAATTATTACAGATATTGAGATGCCAAGAACTGATGGTTATCAAGTTGCAAAGTATATTAAAGAGACAGCTAAATATAGTCATATCCCTGTTATTGTTAACTCTAGTATGACAACAGATGCGGTTAAAGATAAAATGAATAGAATAGGTATTGATGGTTTTGTTGGTAAAACTGATATTCCAGCATTGTACTCTGTTGTATCTAATCTTGTAGGTACAAAATAACTATAATAAAAAATTGGAACTTAGTATCACTTATATCTTAAGTTCCAAGTATTTACATAATAAGTTTATACTTTTCAATTATATCTTTTTGTAATATCTCTTTATTTTGTGTTTTTAGATCTAAAATATGTATTAAAATCTCATCTTGTGTAATATCTAGTGTTATTGTACCAGGTGTTAAGGTAATAGCATTTGCAATTAATAACTTATCAAAATCGTTATCTAAATCTAAATTTAGTTTTACAATATCTGGATTTATTGGTAACTTTGGATTTAAAACTATTTTAGCTACCTCTATATTTGCTAATATCAAATCTTTTATAAATAAAGGGGTGAGTTTTATATGCTTTTTAAGCTCTTTCATTAAATCAATTTTAGAAGAACCTGTAAAAAAATAAACTACAACAAACGATACAATAGCACCTACAAATAACTCTTGAATATCTAAAGAGTTAGTAAGTCCTATCCAAACTATAAAAAGCAATATAAAATTTCCTATCATCATAAAATCCTTATTTATCTTTTGGCATATATAAAAATTTGTTACTATCATCTGATGCATATATAGCATCTTCTTCTAACTTTAAGCTATTTGGTGGACAAACATCTGTACATAAACTACACCAGCAACATCTCCCATAATCAATTCTAGGGATACATGCACTTCCATTTTTAGCTCCAACTAAACTATCATCGACACTTATCATATCGATAGCTTCATTCATACATACATCTTGACAATTTGAACATCCAATACAATCAACCAATAAGTTTGTATGAAAGCCTCTATAGCCACTGATTTGCTCTTTTTGTTGCTCTGGATAACATACTGTTTTTGGATGTTCAAAAACTTTTGTTAATGCACTAAATGGGTTTACCGTTCCTTTAATATCTAAATTATCAAACATATTATCCCTTTTTTATCTCTCTATCTCAGGTGGGCAAATACCCAATGAGTTCATAATCATAGCCACATTTGATAGCTCTTCATCTACTAGTAAGTTTTCAAGTAAAGCAAAACCGTGAATTAGTGACGGTCCTTTTACTTGCATTCTTCTTATATATTCAGTGCCATCCCCTGCCATATAGTATCCAAACTCACCCCTTGCTGATTCACTTGATATATACACATCATCTTTTGGTAATTTAAATTTTCTATGTTTTGGTAGTTTTTGCATGATTACACCATCTTTTGGCATCTGCTCTATAACTTGTCTAAGTATTTTTATAGATTGTTTTATCTCATCTCTTCGTACCATTGCACGGGCATATACATCACCAGCTTCTTGTGTTGGTATCTCAAAGTCAAGTTTGTCATATACTAAATATGGATTATCTTTTCTTACATCTCTTTTTATACCACAAGCTCTAAGTACTTGACCTACATAGCCATTTTTAAGTGCATCCTCTTTTTTAACAACTCCTACTCCAACTGCTCTTTTTTTAAATGTAGCATTGTAAAAAAATATATCATCATATTTAGGAAGTTTTGCCTCAAGATAGTCTAAAAAAGCACTTAGCTTTTCTAAAAAATTTTCAGGTAGTTCTCGTCTTACTCCACCTGGATATATATACATATGATAAACTCTACCACCTGTAAGTTCTTCAAAAAGATCAAGTATTAAGTCTCTATCATATATACTCCATTGTCCAACAGTACCCATACCGACACTTCCACTTTGACCTCCGATCCATAACATTTGAGCTTGTAATCTTGATAGTTCTAAAACCATCACTCTTATATATTTTGCTTTCTCACTTATCTCAATATCTGCTAAGCTCTCAACAGCTCTTGCAAAGTTTTCCTCATTTGGGTCAGGTTCAGGTACACAGATACGACACACTATAGTAAAAGCTTGTATGATAGTTCTTCTTTCAATTAGCTTTTCAAAACCTCTATGCAAATACCCTACATGAGTTGTGGCTTTTTGGATAGTTTCACCTAAAAGATCAAGCTCTACACTCATATTTCCAGTGATCCCTGGATGTTGTGGTCCGTGGTATATTTTGATAAGTTTGTTGTCACTATTGTTCATCATCTACCTTTTGTGATTCTTCTAGAGCTTTTTTGGCTTTTGCTTCAAGTTTTCTTCTTTTTGTTTCTGCTTTTGTATCTTTGTTATCATCTCTTCCACCTCGAAAATCAAAGTGTTCATTTACATAAGCTAAGGTATCAAACTCTCTTCTTAAAGGTGGTATATCATTCCAGTTTTCAAGTGCAAAATCTCCTAAGTTGTCATTTCCTATAAATTTTATACCAAACATCTCGTGTAAATCTCTTTCCATCACTTGGGATTGTATAAATATATTTGACAAGGAAGTTATACTCTCATCTTCTCTTTTTATATCAACTTGAACAAATAGATTTATATCTCTTTTTTTGGTTGTAAAGTTGTAGTTTAAAGAAAATATATCATCCTCTATCCAATCTGTACATGTGATATGTGAAAGTGTAATAAATCCATTTGATTTTAAAAAATCAACACAATTTAATAACTCATCTTTATCTATTTTGATACTATATAGGTTTGCTTTTTTGTGGCATACTATATATCTATCTTTTATATTTTCTATCATATATCCATCCCTGCGAAGTCTTCTGTAAAAGTTGGATCGATATTTTTCCCAAATAGTTTTCTTTGATTATCTTTATAAAATTTACTATCTGTTTTGTATTTTGTATAACCAGCATCTTCATAACCATTTTTAATCTTTTCTTGAAGTTTTACAAAGCCCTCGATCAAAGCTTCAGGTCGTGGCATACATCCATTTACATACATATCTACAGGGATATAATCATCAAGTTTTTTAATAGTGTTGTAACTATCCCAATACATCCCACCATTTATAGTACAACTTCCAAGCCCTATTACAAACTTTGGTTCACTCATCTGCTCATAACTTCTTATCACTCTTTTTAAAGTTTTAGTTGCACAATAACCTGATACTATAAGTATATCAGCTTGTCTAGGGGTTGCTACTCCCACTACTCCTAATCTTTCTATATCATATCTACTTGTAAAAGTAGGGGGCATCTCAATAGCACCACACCCTGTACCATATGCTAAAACAAACATACTTTTACTAGTGAACCAATCAACTGCTTTTTGCACAATAGTTTGGGTACTTTTTGTATTGTATTCATCTTGCTCTAAACTTTTTTGATACTCTATAAAACCCTCATCCATATTTAACCCCTCATTCTAAACTAATACTAAACTACTGTTAAACATAATACAACCCGACAAGTCCGATAACAGTAGGGACTCTTACCAAAAATTCAACTGATTGAATAGTTGTAAATCTAGCATAAACATTTCCAATAAACACAGCAGCTAAAAACAATATAAAAGTTTTAATCACAAGATCAAACAAACTAGAAGCCCCACCTAAAAACAGATTTACCATCAGTAGAAGTTTTGCAAATGAAAATATTGCACTTTGTGATAATGCAAGAGCCAAAAACTTCCCACTAAACTCAGATGCTGGTCCACTATATATCTCTTGGGGAGCTCCCACTACATCAAAAGGTGATTTTCCCATAAATCCTAAAAATGATATAAATGCTGCTATAAATAATAGTGGATGAGTTATAACATTTATCTGTGTTGCTTGATTTGATACTATTGTAGAGATACTTGCAGATTCATTTGCAATAATTAGTCCAACAACAGCTATATAAAAAGGCAACTCCAAACCTATAAGTCTAGTTAATCCTCTTGTAACTCCCATCACACCAAATGGATTTCCATTGCTTCCAACCCCTAGTGCATTTCCAAGTGGTCCTAAAACCATAAGATACAATACAACTATAAGATTTCCATACTCACTCACACCATTTAAATACTCACCATGTGATAAAAAAGGGATAAATAAAACAGTCATCATAGCACCACTAGCCATAATAATAGGACCTAGATAAAACATCCAACCAAATGTAGTAGAAGTTTGTTTTGTAAATAGTTTTATACTATCAAAAAAAGATTGAGCTAAGCATGGACCAAATCTTCCATGAACTCTAGCACTTATATTTCTATAAAGTCCATAATACAAAAACCCAAAACCATAAGCTAAAACTATCATAAAAAAAGAGTCTATTATCATAATCCAACCTTAATAAAAAGTATAATAGTAAAAAATAGTATAAACAATATAATGATGTTTTGTACCCCTAAACCATAAAGGTTTTTTATCACACTAGCACTATGAGTTGTAGATATTTTGATTTTATTCCAAAGTATAGTTGAGCTATTTTCCAAAATAGTTTTTATAAAACTTATCTTTTTAAGCTCATATCCCATGCTATACCCATAGTGTAAGTTTACATTTTCTTTTGGCACCTCTGCACAATAGCTTATATCGTATCTATTTTTTACTTTTTTCGTTTTGTTTTTTAAGCTTATGAAAATAGCTAAAATAACTATAAAGAGTATCATAAATACAACCATAACTATAAATCCATTAAAAGATGCTATTGGTGTATATAGATTTGATATAGATAAAAACTTTAACTTTTCAAAATTTAAAGAGAGTAAAATCTGATTTATCCAAGGTATAATAATAGATGGAAATATACCTAAAAGTACTACTACAAAAGCACTGATAAATTGTGGTATATAAAAACTAAATGGGATTTTTTTATACTGCGTATCTTTTGCATTTGTACTTTGCCCTAAATATATACCATACACAAGTTTATAACAATACAAAAATGCACTAGCACTACTAAACATAACAGCTACTAAAAGAAGAGCTTGTTTCTCTTGAAGTAAAGTGGTATAGATCAAAAACTTCCCACTAAATCCACCAAGTGGTGGCATACCAGCAAGTGCAATGATACCTATAACTAAAAGTACAAAGTTTATAGGATATTTATACAGTAATGCACCTAAATTACTAAATTTCATCTGATTTGTTACATAGATAATAGCAGCAATATTTACAAACAATAATAGCTTCACAAAAGTATGAATAATAGTATAATAAAGTGTAGCCGCAATAGCACTTGAACTACTCTCATCACCAACTATAGCCATAATGGTTATGATATAACCAACTTGTGCAATAGATGAGTAAGCTAATAGTTTTTTCATATCATCTTGATTTATAGCTTTAAATGTAGCTATTATAGAGGTTATCACTCCAGCCCATGCAATGATATCAAATAGTATTGGCTCACTATATTCAATAGTAGTTATTTGTGTAAAAACCAAAAGAAAAGTAAAAATACCAACTTTTGAGATAACAGCACTTAATATAGTAGTAAATATATGATTTGATTCATTATAACTATCTACTACCCAATGATGAAATGGCACAACACCTGATTTGATAAAAATAGCAACTAAAAATAGTACAGATACTATCATCGTATAAACAGGTGGCACTAAACTAAAATCAATCTGTGAATAGATAAAAGTACCACAAAATCCATATATAACTATAATAGCACCAAGAAGTGAAAAACCAGCAGCTATATTAAAAGCGATATATTTTTGTAATGTTTGTTTATTCGCTGTTAAAGATATGATAAAATAACTACTCCAGCTCATCATCTCCCAGCCTATAAAAAATGTGATAAAGTTATCTGCATAAAATATAAAACCAAGTGATACTAAAAGTATAGAGTGTAAAACTATATCTTTGTTTTTATTTTTTACAACAAATAAAGAAAAAAATACTATAAGAGTTAGTACAAAAAAGATATTTGCCAATGGTGTGATCTCAAAACTAAACATTTTTTAACTCCAACATACAACTAGCTATAATTTGTGAATATTCAAGCATCACATCTGGATATATTCCAAAATAAAAAATCAAAATAGCTAGAAAAGATAATATAACTTTTTGTAAAAATGGTATCTCTATTTTCTCTTTTACTATTGTATTATCTACTTTTATATTTGATATTATTCTAAATAGATATATAGCTTCAATAAGGCTAATTAACAGTATCAATCCAACCATCACAAACTCGCCTATAGTTGATAAGCCACTTAAAATTGTAAGCTTTGCTATAAAGCCACCAAAAGGGGGAATACCTAAAAGTGATAAAAACCCAACACTAAATATGATAGTTAAAAAAAGTGAATTAAACTTTTTAAATATATCTATTTTTGTACTTTTAAATTTTTGTTTTAATATATCTAAAGATAAAAACAACATTAGTTTTGTAAGTGAGTGTAAAAATATCAACATAATAGCACCACTTAAAATAGTGATATGAATATATGAAAAAGCTAAAAACACAACACCTAGTTGCCCTAAAGTTGAGTA
This sequence comes from Campylobacterota bacterium, assembly GCA_034723795.1. Taxonomy (GTDB): domain Bacteria; phylum Campylobacterota; class Campylobacteria; order Campylobacterales; family Arcobacteraceae; genus JAIOSF01. The sequence continues at coordinate 4,626 of JAYEPG010000067.1, read as the reverse complement.
TGCAAATACCCTTTGAATATCTTTTGAGCCATAAGCACTAAGTTCAGCTATTAAAAATGACACAATACCAACTATAGAAAAAAAGTATAAATAAGAGCTATGGATATCTAAAATATATACGATGTTAAAGAAAACAAATATAAAAGACTTTGATACAATAGAGCTAAATAAAGATGTTATTTTTGTATTGGTTGCTTGATATATATCTGCTACCCAAAAATTAAGTGGAAATATCTCTGCTTTTATACCAAACCCTATAAACAATGATAGAAGTATTAAAAACTGTACTTTTTCATCTATTGTGTTAAATTGCTCAGATATAACACCGATATTTAAACTCCCTATTTGAAGATATATCAACATAATAGCAAGTAAAATAAATACAGAAGCGATTGTACCTATTATCATATATTTTATAGCACCACTATATGCTTTTTTATCTTTGTTTAGTGAAGTTAAAATATATCCAGAGATGCTGACTATCTCAAAAAAAATATAGATATTAAATATATCATAACTTAAAACCAAGCCAAATACACCTACAAGTAAACTATTTAAAAGTATAAAGTGGGCTTTGTTATTCTCCTCTTTTATATTATATATAGAAAATAAAAGTGATATAAATATAAAAAGTGATACAAAAAACAAAGATACACTATTTAAAACAAATGTAATAGCAAGTGGTGAATCAAAACCTATAAACTCTTTTATAGGTAGTTGTGAACTAAAAGAGAATGCAACATATAATAGTGCTATATTTACTATTACTGATACAACTCTAAGGTTGTTTTTCCATAAAGGTGTTAAAAAAATAGCTAGTAATGGTATAGCTATAAAATAAGCTAAACTCATCTCTCATCCCCTAACTCATCCATCTTATCTATATCTAAATTGTTTGTGAGTTTATGATAGTTTACGATAAAAGATAAAGCCAAAGACAAAATAGCGATAGCTATAACTATAGTAGTTAGTATCATAGCTTGTGGCACTGGGTCTGCCATACTTGCATCAAAACTTGTAACACCACTTGATACTATTGGGGCTTTTTTATCAATCTCATAGTGCATACCTATAAAAAACAAAAACAAACTAGCTTCAGCTATACTAAGAGATATAAATATTTTAAATAGATTTTTTTTAGCCATCACACCAACAAGTGTAATACCAAAAATAATAAATGAACCAATAGTAATAATAGTATGTAGATATGGATTTAGAAAATCAAACATCTTTAACCTTTATAAAGTATTCAACTAAAACAGTTATCTCTGAAGCTACTTTTATACCAACAAAGATATATATCAAAGGCAACACACCTGCACTAAAAAGATCACCCATCTGTGCTAGTGGCAAAAAGTTTCCAAAAAATATATCAACTAAAACAACACCTAAAATACCAAATAAAACAAATCCAGCACCACTTAAACTCTCAAAAATCTTTATTAGCTTATGATTTAGAGTAAACTTATCACCATGAGTTAAAAACTTTAGTAAAAAAGCAGATGCTATGATAACACCACCTTGAAAACCACCACCAGGACTTAGATGACCATGGATAATAATATAAAATCCAAACAACACTATAAGGGGGAAAAGAATTTTTACACCAGTTTGAAGTAAAAAGTTGTCTTGAGCTAAGATATTTAATCTATCTTTGTTATTTTCAAATCCTAAAGATACTCCAAAAATAGCCAAAAATAAAATGGTAACTTCCCCTAAAGTATCCAATCCTCTAAAGTAAGTAACTACTGAAGTGACTGCATTTGCACTTTGTGTTGAGGTCTCATTTATGCTAAGTAGTTCCATACCCAAAGAGTTTGATGTGATTGTAAGATGATTTAATATACCTAAAATCAATACAATCATAAATGATACCAACAAAGAGATAACAATGGTTTTTAACTCTATTTGTTTTTTTATATTTATCATAATTTATTCTTTGCTTTTTTGATTTTGTTTTCTTGTCTGAATAATAGCTGTTAAAAATACAAAACCACTCATACTTGCTCCTATAACAGCCTCAGTCAAAGCTACATCAGGTGCAGAAAATAAAAAATACAACAGCGTAGAACCAAGCCCAAACCCCATAAATAAAATAATAGTATGAGATAACTCTTTTTGAGAAACTACTAAAATAGCTAAAATGATCAAAGATACAAAAATAAGAAGTATAAGTAGTGTTGTCATTTTGTCTCACTTTTTTTAAAAAAACCATCAGTTTTATAAGCACTTCTTGCTAGTATTGAAGATGATAGTGGATTTGTAAAGAGAATAAAAAGTATAAGAAGTATCAACTTAAACCACAATGTAGGCTCAAGGCAAATAGCACCAAGTAGTACAAGAACAGTACCAAGAGTAGATGCTTTTGTTGCTGCATGTATTTTTGATAGAGTATCAGGCATCCTAAGAAGTCCAATTGAACTAAGGACTAAAAACAGTGTACCTAAAAATATCAATATATATCCAAAAGTATCAATCATCTAAATCACCCTTTTTATCAATTTGGTTAAATCTTGCAAAAATAATAATACCAATAAAACCAATAAGTGCGAATACAAAAGCAATATCAATATAAAAAGAGTCTTTTTTGGCAATAGACAATAAAACCAATAGGGAAATAGAGATGATACTCATAGTATCAAATGCAACCACTCTATTGGTCAAGCTATTGCCTTTTATAAAACTAATAAAAGATAAAAAAATAGCTATAGTAATTAAAAATATAAATATATCAATCACAGTTCAATAACACATTTTGTGCTGCTTTTACTATTGGATATGTTGTTGGTGCTGATGTAAGTAGTGGTTGTGTCGCTACTTGTAAAGATATAAGTGAATAAACTGTAAGTTTAGATTCTATTGCTAATCCTATGATATTTATCATCTCTCCAGCTTCTTTATCTCCTATTACTTGCCCACCTATTATCAAGCCACTATCTTTCATAGCTACTAGTTTTACTGATTGTTTGGATGCATCAGGTATAGTACCTGGGTGTCTATTCATACTTTCAAAGAATCCCACTACATACTCAATATTCTCTTTTTTTGCTCTAGCTTGGGTCACTCCTGCACTTGCAAATACTCTATTGTCAATCATTGTAGAAAAAATAGCGATAGTTCCATTGAAACCTTTTAAGTGTTTTAAACTATAAAGTGAATTGCCAGCAACTCTAGCTTCAGATGCAGAAGTTGATGCTAACATCACTTTTGAAGCATCTTTTGTTATAAAATCTCTTCTACTTCTACAATCACCAACTGCAAATATATCTTTGTTTTTAGTTCTCATAAACTCATCAACCCAAATACCACCATAATCACCAAGTAGAAGACCTGCATCTTTTGCTAAGGTACTATTTGGTTTGTATCCTGTTGCCATAATAATAACATCAGCTTCTAAAATTGTACCATCACACAACTGTAAACCTTGTGCTAAGTTATTGTTCTCAACCACATTTGAAGCGTGTTGTCCAAGGGCTAAGTTTACCCCCATATCTTTCATAATATTTTCTGCTTCTATTGCCATATTTTCATCAAAAGAACCAGATAGTATATGACCACCACCTACAATAGTGACATTTTTTCCAACACCTTGAAGTTCACAAGCCATCTCAACACCAATAAAACCAGTACCTACTACTATAACATTTTGTTTGTCATCTATATAGTTTTTTAGTTTTTCAACTTCGTGATACTCTTTTTTGATTGTAAAAACATTTTCTAACTCTAAAGCATTGTGGAAGTTTTTATGTACAAAGGGGATAGAGCCTGTAGCAAATACAAGTTTCTCAAATTTTATATTGTGTTCATTTCCAATTACAGTTTTATTTTCTATATCAACTTTTATAACTTTATCAATAACTTTTTCAATTCTTTCAACAATAGGTCCACTTCCACAAGGCATAGCATTTTTATCTACACTTCCAAGTGTTTCTCCAAAAACATATGGTATCCCACATGGTACTTGACTCTTTTCATACTCTTTTATCACCATAATATTTTTTTCTGGATAGTTTTCTGCCGCTGTACTAGCAGTAACCATACCTGCTGGTCCTGCTCCTATTATCAATATATCTGTTTGTTTCTCTATCATAAAATCTCCTTAGTTTATATAAAATTATAACATTGCTTGATTACAAGTTGGTGTCTGTTTATTGTGTATTGTGTATCTTTATCTTTTATATTACAGTATTTTATCATCTTTCTTACTATATTGTTCATTTTTACTAGCTACCATAAATCCACCCTCTTCATAGCTACTATTATATTCTTGAGTATTATTTACGGCATAGTTACTACTCAATCCTTTAGCAATTAAATCATAAACAATATTAGCAAATCCATTTCTGATTTTCTCTTCACTTAAAACTTGTGTTGCTAAATTTTTATGTACATCAAGACTATCTATAACAGCATCATTTATAGCAATTTCAAATCCACCCATCATAGCTTGTTCTTTAGTATTGTTATTTACTTGCTCTACGACTTTTGAATTTTCCATCACTTTATCTTTAATAGTTTTGGCATAGTTGAGCATATCTTCATCGGTTAGTTCGCCATTAAATAGTGCATTCATACTGCCTATAATTTCAGATAATAATTCTTTTTGTGGATCTCTAGCTATCGCTC
>JAYEPG010000066.1:0-2779 GCA_034723795.1 Campylobacterota bacterium | reverse complement strand
TAGAATAACTGAAAATAATAATACTAAAAAATGTTTCATATTTATATCCTTTTATATTTTAAGAGATTATACCTAAAAAAGGATATAATAAATATTATAGGTGTTTTAGCTTATGTAACAGTAAGATCCTTACTCTACATTATAGGTGCTAGTCTATATCCATAGGAGTATGTTGTTTCAATGATTTGACATCCTAGTTTACTTTTTAGTCTATATACAAGTGTTCTTAACGCACTATGTGATGGTTTTTGTGCTCTCCATATCATTTCTTCTAAATCTTTTGCATGTATAACATTGCCTTTTGCTTTGACAATCATTGTCATAAGAATTCTCTCTTTTCTTCCTAATTTTATATGTTTGTCTTTATAATATAAAAGTTCTTCATCAATATCATAATAATAATCAAAACCAATATATCTACTGTTGTTATTTATATTTACATGATTTATTTTATTGATTTTATACATTGCTAGTTGGATTGTTGATTTTAAATCTTCCCTTTTAAAAGGTTTTATTAAATATCCTATAGGGTTAGCTTGAAATGCCCTTTCCATAGTTTCATCATCTGAAAATGCAGTAAGATAAAGTATTGGTATATTTTTTGTTTTATGAATATCTTTGCTTATCTCTATACCATCTTTTATTTCACCAAGTTTAATATCCATCATAATAATATCTGGTTCGTTATTTTTGATACTTTTCATAATGTCTTTATGTGTACTAACAATACTTGTTATCTTAAAATCAAGTTTTTCAAGGGCATTTTTTAAGTCCATTGCAACTAATGTTTCATCCTCTACTATTAAAATTTTTGTTTTATTCATCATCTCTCCATATTATTTTTACTTCTACACCATTTGTAGTATTTGTTGAAATAGTACCTTTTAGTTGAGATTCAACTAATGTTTTAACCAAAACCAATCCAAATGAATTGCTTGAGTTTGTATCATCATATCCTACACCATCATCTGTAACCACCAAGTTAAATACGCCATTTGTTTTATTTAAACTTATTGATATATTCCCATTATTATTTTCAAATGCATATTTAAAAGAGTTTGTAATCAATTCGTTTAAAATAAGACCACAAGAAACAGCTTGTTCTATTTCTAGGGTTACATCTATTTTGTAGTGAATATTTATCTCATTTTCATAGCTATCTTCTAAACCTTCAATTAAAACCATAAAATATTCATAAGCATTTATATTGGATACATTTTCTTGTTTGTGTAAAAGTTCATGTAGATGGCTCATAGCATTTATTCTATTTTGTATTGTTATAAATAGGTTTTGAATAGATTCATCCTCTATATCATCGGCTTGAAGTCTAATAAGTGATACTATTGTTTGCATATTGTTTTTCACTCTATGGTTTAACTCTTTTAATAATAAAGTTTTTTCATCTAAACTAATATTTAAATCTTTTGTTTTTTCATCAACTTGTATCTCCAATCTTTTATTTTCCGTTTTTTTATGTTCTATAAGTTTTTGATTTGCTTTTATTTTGTCTTTTTGTAAACTATTGATTTTATCTGATAATGCAATTGAAAATAATATCGCTTCAAGTAATAACGAAACTTCAACAATATAAGGAAAACTTTGGTAAATATTAATTACACCTATACTAGAAAAATACATTGTTATACCACCAATAGCTAAAATCAGCCATCCCGATACAACAAAATATGCTTGTCTATTTCTTTTATATGAAAGATATATAGAAACTGTAATTAAATAGAATAATAAAAGCATAGGTAATATATTTCGATATGTATTAAAAGTATCGGTTGCTATAAATAATAATAATGAAAGAATAAACAATACTAATAAAATATTTAAAATCTTATTTAATATAGGATATTTATTGATTTGTAAAAAACTTTTAGAAAATAGAGCTAAAAAGAATATAGGAAATGCGATAAATAAAGATGCAAATTGTATGATATATCTCATCGTCATCGAATCAAATATATATAAGTTGGCAACACCAACATATAAAGTATGATGGATAGTTATACCAAATATATAAAATACATAAAATAGATAACTTATATCTTTAGAGAAAAAGAATATAAAAAGATTGTATATAGCCAAAATAAGCATTGCTCCAAAAAATAGAGCTAAAATAACTTGATGTTTTATCTCTTTTGTGTAAAAATCATCATTATTATATAAATTTAGTTTTACAATTAATGTTGTGATATAAGATGATGCTTTTATATAATATGTTTTTGTTTGATATGGTTGTAGTGTTAGTTTAAATGTTGGATTGATACTACTTCTATTTGGCATTGTATTTAGATGACCCTCTTTTATAGATATGTTGTTGTCTAGGTCATAAAATATAATATCAGTAGTCATAGAGTTAGCATACTCAAGAATCTTATGGATAGTTTTATCGCTATTATTTTTTAAAGTAAATTTAATCCAAATGTCAAAATTTGGTGAATATCCGTACCCTAATAGACTCTTATCATTATCTTTGAACTCTATATTTTTAGAACTTATATCTTTAATAGTTAAGCTACGTGTTTTATCCATGTAGACTTGCGATGAAGTTAAAAGGTCATAAACCTTTGTTTTATCATCTATTATAAGTGAAGTGGCGTTTAAAATATTGGCAAACAATAGTAAAAATATCAAATTAAATTTTGTCATATAGAATTATATCTTTAAAATGTCACGTTTTGTGTCACAAAAGTAACAAATTATATAAATATATAAGTTTAATAAGCTTTGTAATTTTTTGGATTATTTCAGTATAATATTTATAATTTTA
>JAYEPG010000065.1:0-2784 GCA_034723795.1 Campylobacterota bacterium | reverse complement strand
TGGTAGTTACTTTAAACAATACCAATGTGACAAATATAAAATATTTAGATAATGTAATTGATTTAGAAAAAGAGATTCAAAAATAGAAACTACTCTGCTTTAATTGGTGGAGCCGTCGAGAATTGAAGTAGCTATTAAATAAAGGATTTATAGCTACTAAATTATAAAATGTAACTACTGATGTAACTAAAAATCAAAGTGACTACTATTTTTTAATATATTATCAATTAAATCTATCTCATCATCTGTTATATTTAATATAATACCATTTTGTTTTAATACTTCATAATATTATGAGTTTTTTGTAGTTCATTTTTCATAAACAACTTGACCTTTATTTATCTCTTCTAAAAATACACCTTTTGAATTATGTTTAATAGGAACTATATCAAGTGGTATCATTTTTGATAAATCCCTTAGTACTTTTCTATATTTTAATGATAAAGTTAAAAAGTTATCATTTGAATTTTGAACTATTGCTATATCTATATCATTAGGATTATTAGACTTAATAAATGACCCAAATAAAATTACTTTATTTACTTCATTGAATTGTGATAATTTATCTCTAATAGTAGCTATAAAATTTAATTTATTTGTATCTGTTAAACTCATAATAATCCTCCATTTTAATTTATACCATATTATAAACTATTAGCACAAAAAAAGCTATGTCGTATTTTTGATGTTTTTTCAACATAGATAAAAGCTATGTCGAAATTATTAACTTTTTACGACATAGATAAAAGCTATGTCGAATTATATCCCTTTTTTTAATCTAGCAAATAATTCTATATTTATATAAAATTTACTATTTTTAATTTTTATACTTTCTACTATACCTAAAGTTTCTAATTGTTTTAAATACTTTGATGCCGTTTCTCTATGCAAACCTAAACCATCAACTAAAAAGTCTATTTTAGTATATGGGTGGTTAAATAATATTTCAATTAAATCTTTACTATAAATCTTTGGTAATTTTTCCTGAATAATATTCTTTGTATTATCCATCATACTTGATATATCTTTAATTAACTCAATTGTATCTAATGATGTTTGTTCAACACCATCAAGCATATATATAATCCACTCTTCCCAATTATCTTTAGTTCTTACCTCTTGTAATAATCTATAATAATCAGCTTTATGATTAATAATATAATTACTAAGGTATAAAATAGGTATATCCAACAATTCATTTAAAATAAGATACAAGATATTTATAATTCTTCCAGTTCTACCATTTCCATCATAAAATGGATGTATAGTTTCAAACTGATAATGTATAATAGCCATATTTATAAGTGGGTCTATATCGTTTGGTTCATTGATATATTTTTCCAAATTTACTAAAAGCTTTTCTATATCTTCAAATTTCTGTGGTGGAGTAAATATCACTTCTCCAGTTTTAGCATTTTTTAGATTTGTTCCACTTTGCTTTCGTACTCCTGCATCATTTTGTTCTAGTTCTTTTTGTATTTCAACAATATATTTTTTTAATAGTAATTTATTATCTCTTACAAGTTCAAAACCTTTTAATAGTGCATTTTTATAATTCTGTACTTCTTTTGTTGCATGAGATAGGTTTTTAATATCTAAACTTGCCTTATAAAGCTCATCGTGAGTTGTTATGATATTTTCTATTTCACTACTATCTTTTGCTTCTTGTAGGGCTAGTGAGTTGATTAGGATATTGCTATTAGGTATGATTTTAGAAATACCATTTAACTCAGCTAATGCTTTATTTGATGATATAGATTTTTTAAGTATCTTTTTTGTTTCTATATCTTTATTTAATGGTAAGTTATTTGGTACAAATTCTTTCATAAGTGATTATAACTTATTAGACTAAAGAAGATTATTAATAGTATTTTTGTTCTCTTCCAACGACTTATAGCTACTATTTTTAAAGTGTACCAGTTAATATACAATTAAATTAAGTGACTATATTTTTAAGTAGTTTTTATCTTTTCAATAGTATCTTTAAATATTGGTAAATTATATCTAACTACATCTTCAATAATATTATCATCTGTACTATCATAATCATGGGCTATATAATTTCTAACTGAACTTATACCTTTTAAATCATCGCTAGTAAAATGTTCTAATATTTTAAACTCATTATCTTCTTTTAACTTTGCAAATTGTTCTGCTATTCTAACTATATTCATTCTAATAGCAGGTTTAATAATTTTATCTTCTATAGCTTGAGTTATTTTTAAATCTTTTTCATTTAAAATAAATTCTATATCATTAATACAATTAACAATTTTATATAATCGTTCAGTTCCACTAGACATAAATTAAATCTTTCATAATAGTTTTATTTGAATCTGGAACAAAATCAATTTTTGTTTTAAGTATATCTTGCAACTCTTTTTTAATATCATCTATTCTTAAAAGTTTAGCAAATCCACCTTTATATTTTTTTGAGAATTTTTCATAATCCAATTTATATGCTATATCAATATCACTATATTTAGTTTGTGTATTTTTTGCATAGCTACCAAACAACCCTAAAAGAGTTAACCCCTCCTTTTGATATATTGGCTTTAATTGTTTTAATTGATTTAGTATCTCACTTTTTTTATTCATAAATATATTATAACTTATTAGACTAAAGAAGATTATTAATATATTTTTTGTTCTGTTCCAACGGCTGTATTATATGTACTCGTATAATCATTAGTTGAACGACAAAATATAAGTTTATATCAAATATAAATCAAAATCTGTATAGGTATAGCTCCACCAAAAAATTATATATTAAATACCTCATCA
>JAYEPG010000064.1:0-2797 GCA_034723795.1 Campylobacterota bacterium | reverse complement strand
AAACTACAACCTAAAAGAAGTTGTGGCATGATTTAATTTAGCTATTAAAAGTGTTTCTAACTGAAGCACTTTAACTAGTTATTTGGTTTTAGTTTTCTCCTTCATTAATTATAGTTGACTTTTTTATTTTTTGTTAAATGTTGCAAATGATTTAACACAACATTGAATACTTTGTGCTATATCTGCACCCTGTCTATCCATAAAATCTATTTGTACTTTATATATAGTTTTATTGTTTTCATTTTTTATTTGAAATACAACATATCCAGCATAAAGTTTACTTTTTTTAGTTTTTTTACCTGGGTCTTTTACATCATTTTCATAAATATAATAAGATAAATTTAGTTTACCTTTTTGCTCTGTTTTAGTTTTTATATATTTATTTAGTTCATTTTGAACTATTTTATCAGTATCTTCTAGCTTAATATAGTTAAACATTTTTGACTCAGCATAAACTGCTTTTTCAACACTAGATGTGATATTTACATTTCCACTTTCTAGTAATGCCTGTGCAATTTTTATATCAGCATCACCAAATCCTCTTTCAAAAGTAGTAGCTGATACTTGACAAGGTATTCTTTTAGCTTTTCCTGACTCTGGTACACCAGTTTGAGATGGTACATCTGATGTTTGAATAACCAACATTGTAATAGCAAAAACCACCACAAAAATAATAATATTTGTTTTCATAAATCTACTCCTGTATACATATGTCATGTTTAAGCATATGTATTATTGTTTGATATATTACAATTGCTATAACCATAGTAACAGCTGCAACCATAACATAAGATAAACCTAATACTATAGGGTCTTTAGTTTTTATATACATAAGCATTGATGCTATTGCCATAGCAGCAATTGGGAAAACAAATGCCCACCAAGATATAAAGAACTTAATTTTGATAAAGTTTTTATACATAAATCCAACTAAAAATGTAAAAAATAGTGCAATACTAAATAAGAATATTGAAAATACATCAATAACCTCAAACATCTTAAAGTATGCAATAAAACCAACAGCAGGTGGTGCAATAAGGATAAACATAGTTGGCATAAATTTAACAGCTAGTTGATGATGAAAAATAATTCTATTTAAAATAATAGAAAATAAGATTATCCAAAAAAACATCCCTACACTGAAAAAGTACATTAAAACACCAGAACTAGCAAATCCAACACCAGCAACAGGAACTAATACATTTCCAACAATAGGGATAAACCATGCAGGGTTTGAGTGTCCTAACTCTTGATTACTGTTTATCCAAAATGATATAGTATGCATAGTTAAATAAAAATGCAAAATAGTACCAGGATACCAAAAAGCAGCAGATATTGTGGGATTGTACTCTTTATAAATGATTGCTAACATTAGCATAGATATAGAAACAGCAGCAAAAAAGTTTATTCTAATTGGATGTGAAAACTCTTTTTTAACAGCCATTTTATATTTTGAATATTTAACTAGATAAATTATTGTAACCACAATAAAAATAGAAGTTGTAATATACATTAAAACCTCTCCAATAAGATGTGGAAATCCAATCCATAATCCAGCTTTTTGATATGTAATAGTAAGCCCACTCATCCCCATAACAATAGCATACATCATAATAGGAAAAAACTTTAGCCTATTTCCTTTAGGCATATCGCAACTTTGACTTGTAATATCTTCCAAAATAATCCTTTATAAGTTTATTTAATGATTAATATAATTTAATATTAATTTTGAAAGGATGATACTATAATAAATAATTTTTGTCAATAAATAGGTTTATACTAATTGTATACTATTAAATTATATTAAGTCATATTTTATTTATAAAGTATAGTTATAATTTGGGTAATGATATAATAAACTCAGCGCCATTGTACTTTTTATCATTGTAAGTATAGTTGTTATTTTTAGCTTCGATTGTTCCATTCATACCCTCTACAATAATATTATAGGTCATATGTAATCCTAACCCTGTACCTTGTGATTGGTGTTTTGTTGTAAAGTATGGTTCAAATATCTTTTGCAATATATCTTCTGGAATGCCACCTGCATTATCTTTAAACACAATGATTGTTTGTTCATTTTCTATTTTTGCTGATATAAATAGATATTTTTCATACTCTAGATTTTTAAAAATATCATTTGAATTATTAAAAATATTTATAAAACATTGTGAAAGTTCATTTGGAAATCCATCAAGGTTAATTGTATCATCTAAATCTAGTACAATATTTATACGCTCTTTTTAATTGATGATTCAACAAGATGTAAAAAGCTATCAATATTTTACTTAGATTAAAAGTGACCTTTTCTCTATCACCTTTTATAAAGTTTCTAAAATCATCAATTGTTTTAGATAAGTATTGTGCATTTTCATTTATAGTTTCGCATGATTTTAAAAACTGTTTATCATCATACATTCCACATTCTATTTGAATTTGCATACCTGTAGAACTTGTTGATATTACAGATAAAGGTTGTCGCCATTGGTGAGCAATATTTCCTATCATCTCACCCATACTTGCCATTTTTTCTGATTTGTATAGTTGTTCTTGAGCTTTTTTATTTTTTTCAACCTCTAAAATAATCTTTTGCTCTAGATTTTCATTTATATCTTTTAATTCAGTTGTTTTTTGATTTACTATATCTTCTAAAATCTCTTTCTGGTTTAATGCTCTATATATTAAATAAAATAGTATCACTAACATTATGAACATTGTTATACGGATATAGTACGTATTTTTTATAGATATATTTATAAATTCACTTTTTTCATTTGCAACTATCCAAGCTAATATT
>JAYEPG010000063.1:0-2812 GCA_034723795.1 Campylobacterota bacterium | reverse complement strand
AACAAAAACACTTAACTTAAAATAAATTTAACAGATTTAACATATTATATAGTATAATTATCTTATGAATAATTTAGATAAATATATAAAAGAATATAAAAATAATAAGTACAGATACTTCTTATCCAATCCATTGTTTAGAATAAAAGCTACTCATATTTTGGGTACGTTTATACTTGTAATAAGTGCTTTATTTTTTACAGAAAATATCATTGCTATTATATTGCAACTATTAGTTGCATTTGTTATAACACTACATGATTTTGATGATAGATTTTTAAAAAATAATTTAGCATCTAAAATTGATGAACTTAATGAGAGTCAAATATATATTGAAACTATTATTGATACAAGTGCACACGCTATTATTGCCATTGATGATAGAGGGGTTGTAAGTAGATTTAATCAAACAGCACAAGATATGTTTGGTTTTTCTTCACAAGAGATAACTTCAGTTGATGATTTAGTAAATATAATACCACAAGAATATAAACAACGACATATCACGGGAATCTCTAACTTTTTTGAAACTGGAAAAATTCATGGACTGCTTGGTAAAACTATGGAGTTTAGAGGATTACATAAAGATGGAACAGAATTTCCTATTAAGATAACTTTAGGATACAACCAAATACTTGATAAAAAATTAATAGTTGCAAATATTGAAAATATTACATTTGAAAAAGAGCAACAAAAAATTGCTGCTTCACATCAAAGACATGCTCAAATGGGTGAAATGATAGGTAATATAGCCCATCAATGGAGACAGCCTTTAAGTGGCATAACAATGTTAGCTTCATCATCAAAATTAACAAATAGTTTAGGGATGTTAGATTCAAATGAACTTGATGCATCACTAGATAAGGTTATTGATTATTCTGCATATTTAAGTCAAACGATTGAAGACTTTAGAAACTTTTATAAAGAAGATAAAGAGATTGAAAAGTTTGATATAATTGAAAAAATAAATTTTTCAATAAATTTAGTCGATGCTGCATATAGAGATTTTGAAATATCTATAAAGAAAGAGTTTAATTCTTCTTCATTAAAAGCAAATGGACTTCCAAATGAGTTTTCACAAGTAATTGTAAATATACTTAACAATGCAAAAGATATTTTAATAGAAAAAGATATTGATAGTAAAAAACTATTAGTAAAAGTATTTCAAGATGAACATTATAATATATGTGAGATATATGATAATGCAGGTGGAGTACCACAAAATATAATCAAAAAGATTTTTGACCCTTATTTTACAACAAAACATCAAAGTCAAGGTACAGGTATAGGTTTACATATGAGTAAAGATATTATTCAAAGTAGTTTAAATGGTATATTAAATGTTCAAAATAGAGAGTTTAAAATAGAAGAAAATAAATATTTTGGAGCTTGTTTTATTATTAAACTTCCAATTATTAAGGAAGTTTAATGCGTAGCAACTATTTAATAATAGTTGCTATTAATTTATCACCACTTAGTTCAGTTACTCTTGCTGTATAAATTTTCCCAAATTTTATTTTTTCGTTTATCTCATTGTCATTGATATAAATTTCACCATCAATATCTGGAGCCCAAGATAGTTTTCTTGCACTTAAAAGATATTCATGTTCATCACTTTCTCCATCAACAACTATTTCAAATTCACGTCCAACCTCTTCAAGTAATTTTTGATGAGTAATATCTTGAACAATATTACCTAATACTTCAGCTCTATGGTCTATAATATCTTGTTCTACTTTTTCCTCTAAATCATATGCTTTTGTACCGTCTTCATCACTATAACTAAATATATTTACTCTATCAAATTTATACTCTTTTATATAGTCGCAAAGTTCATTAAAATCATCAACAGTTTCACCAGGATGTCCTACAATAAAAGTTGATCTTACAAAGTTATTTGGCATCTCTTTCATATGTTGCATCAATGCTCTTAATTGCTCTTCACCTTTACCTCTTTTCATAACTTTTAGTACTTTTGAAGTTATATGTTGTAAAGGCATATCGTAATAAGTATGAAATAAAGGAGAGTTAGAAATTTTTTCAATCAGACCAAATGTTGTAGTAGAAGGGTATAGATAAAGTATTCTTGCACTTTTTACCCCATCTATTTTTTCAACTTTATCAATTAATTGTTCTAAACCATCATTGATATTAAAATCTCTTAAGTAAGAACTGCTATCTTGTGATACAAATGAGAAGTCATAGAAACCTTGAGATACTAGTTTTTTAACTTCTGCTTCAATTGAACCTAAAGGTCTACTGTTTAGTTTACCTTTAAAAGCAGGAATTGCACAAAATGAACATTGTTGGTTACAACCTTCACTTAGTTTTATATATGCGTGATATGATGAACCAGTTACAACTCTACTATTTTCATCATTAGCTAAAAAAACTTTTTGCGAGAATTGATTTCGTTTTTCTTCAACAAGCTTATCAATAATATCATAGTCTCCAACACCAGTAAAAATATCTACCTCATTTTTAAGACCCTCTTGAAGTTCCTCTTTATATCTTTCGCTTAGACATCCAGCCATCACTAAAACTGATTCCTCTTTTCGTGTTGCATCAAGATCAAAAATAGTATTTAGACTCTCCTCTTTTGCGCTTTGAATAAATCCACATGTATTTACTATTATTAAGTCAGCTTGAGTTGAGTCATCAGTAATAGTATACTCTTTTAGTTTCCCTAGCATCACTTCACTATCAATTAAATTTTTAGTACAACCAAGACTAACTAAGTGTAATTTTTTCATCTATTTTATAATCCTATTTTAAATATATTACGCAATTATATATAAGATATACTTAAAAT
>JAYEPG010000062.1:0-13779 GCA_034723795.1 Campylobacterota bacterium | reverse complement strand
AAACTCTACAATTTTAACTACACTAATATTGTTATCAATTGTTAGTTTAATTCTTATTTCAATCTATTCATATGTAGTTATTAACTCAATTGGAGAATCATTAAAAAAAGTTCAAAGTGGAATAGGTTCTTTTTTTGACTTCTTAAATAAAAAAAGTACAAATGCTCAACTTATAAATCTAAATACAAATGATGAATTTGGTAAAATGGCACTAGAGATAAATAAGAATATTGAAAATATTGAAAAATCTATAAAAGATGATGAACTACTTATCGAAGATGCAAAAGTGGTTATGGCTAGAGTTACAAATGGTTGGTATAGTCAACTTATAGAAAGATCAACACCAAATCAATCTTTGGAAGAGTTTAAAAATAATGTAAATACTATGATTAAATCTACTCAAGAAAGATTCTTACAAGTTGATGAACTTTTAGAAACTTATGCTAAAAATGACTATACAAAAACAATGCAGCTTAATCCAACTGATGAAAAAGGTGGATTACTTGATAGATTAGCACATGGTATCAATTCTTTACAAGGTGCTATTACTCAAATACTTATTGATAATAAACAAAATGGATTAACTCTACAAAGTAGTTCAGATGTATTACTAGGAAATGTAAATAGTCTAAACACAGCATCAAATGAAGCAGCCGCTTCCCTAGAAGAAACAGCAGCAGCACTAGAACAAATCACAAGTAATATTTCTAGCAATACTGAAACAGTTATAAAAATGTCAAGTTATGGAAATGATGTAAAAGGTTCAGTAAGTACAGGACAAAGTTTAGCAAATAAAACAACAGTAGCAATGGATGATATAAATAGTGAAGTAACAGCAATAAATGAAGCAATATCAGTAATAGACCAAATAGCGTTCCAAACAAATATTCTTTCTTTAAATGCAGCAGTAGAAGCAGCAACAGCTGGAGAAGCTGGAAAAGGTTTCGCCGTAGTTGCACAAGAAGTAAGAAATCTAGCTTCAAGATCAGCAGAAGCAGCAAATGAGATAAAAGCATTAGTTCAAAATGCAACTAATAAAGCAAATACAGGAAAATCAATAGCAGATGAGATGATAGATGGATATACTCACCTAAATGAATCTATTACTAAAACATTAGATATGATTTCAGATGTAGAGATGGCAAGAAAAGAACAACAACATGGTATAGAGCAAATCAATGATTCAATATCTGAACTAGACCAACAAACACAAGAAAATGCAAACATAGCAAGTCAAACTAAAGATATTGCAATAAAAACACAAGATATATCAAAAACTATTGTAGAAGATGCAGATGAAAAAGAGTTTATTGGTAAAGATAGTGTAAAAGCAAAAGATATATAATTGATTGGCACATATCGTGCCAAACTAATTATATATTCAACTTAGTTAATTTGAACAATTCTCACAACTACCTGATAATACAACATCACTTTGTTCTATACTAAAACTATGTTTAGATGATATATCATCAATCATTTTTTTAGTATCAATATATATATATCTTGAACCTCTCCACACTCTTTACATAAAAGATGAGAGTGGTTATCTTTTACTATTTCATAAACTGATTTTTCATTTGGTAGTTTTACTTCAAACAAAAGCATACTTTTCGTCATAGCATTTATATTTTTATATATAGTTGCTAAAGATATAGAATCAAACTTTAGCTTTATATCTTCATATAGTTTATCAATATTAATATGTCCATTTAAACATATTGTTTCTAATATAGCTAATCTTTGAGGAGTAGCTTTTAAATTGTGTTCTCTAAGAACTTGTGTGTAATTATTCATGACTTAAGTATACTGAAAATTTAAGAAATAAATATTTTTAAATAACAATCCTCGGGGCAAAGCCCACTTGCTGAACGCAAGTCTTGTGTTATTGCAAAATCTTACGATTTCACATCACAAGCGAGGTATTTTAACTGAGTTGTTTTTATCAGCGACCTAAAGGTCGGGGAATTAAACCCTCTTTAGATTAATAATAATTATCCTTTAGTAATATTTATTAAAGATATTTTAATATTAATTTTATACAATACATCATCTTAAAACAAAACAAGGAATATAAATATGTTAGTAACAAAACAAGCTCCAGATTTTACAGCAACAACTGTACTTGCAGACGGTCAAATCGTAGAAGATTTTAAATTATCAGAAAACTATGGTGAAAAAGGTACAGTACTTTTCTTTTATCCATTAGATTTTACTTTTGTATGTCCTTCAGAAATTATTGCATTCTCTAAAAGAGTAGCAGATTTCAAAGAAAGAGGTGTTAATGTAATTGGTGTTTCTGTTGATTCACAATTCTCACACTTTGCATGGAGAGAAACTCCAGTTAACCAAGGTGGTATCGGAAGAGTAAACATGCCTTTAGTAGCTGACTTAACAAAAGATATTTCAAGAGCATATGACGTTCTTTTAGATGGTGGAGTAGCTTTAAGAGGATCTTTCCTAATTGATGCTGATGGTACAATTAGACACGCAGTTATCAATGACTTACCACTAGGTAGAAACATTGACGAAATGATCAGAATGGTTGATACTATGTTATATACTAACGAGTTTGGTGAAGTTTGTCCAGCTGGTTGGGTAAAAGGTGATGACGGTATGACTGCATCTACTGAAGGTGTTGCTGATTATTTAGCTTCACATGAGGGTGATTTATAATATTAACTTAAATATTATAACTTTAAAAAGGGGAATGATTAAATTCATTCCCTTTTTTTTTATTTAAGAACTTTATTTTAATGGTATAAAATACATTACTGTTTCATAAATCCCTTCCATATAATGCCGTAAGTAAATTTTATACTCACTATTTATAGATAATACTTTTTGAGGAATTTTATACCAATCCTCTGCCTTATGATAAACACATATAGCTAATACAGGTTTATATTTTTTTATAGTCTGTTGTGCTCCATCAATTGCATCTTGTTCTGCACCTTCTATATCTAGTTTTATAAAGTCTATTTTTTCTTTTACAATGTTATCAATTGTATCTATATTTTGGGCTTGGTAGTTATGATCACAATTGTTTTGATTACTTTGGTTACCACTAGTATTTATGGTAACCTTTTTATTTGAAAGTCCACAGTTTATAAACTCTATATTTTTTATATGTTCAAAATCTCTTTTTGCTATATTTATATGTAATTCACTTGGCTCTATTAGATATATTTTCTTAAAATCAGGGTAGTTTTTTATAATATTAGGTGTAGTATCACCAACATATCCACCACCATCTAAAAATACTATATCTTTAAGAGGTGGAACTATATCTTTATCAAAATATTGTCCATCAAAATCATTTGTAAAACCATCCATAAAATTATAGTCAAATGAGATTTTAAAATTTATCACTTTTTCAAATATATCTTTTGATTTTTCATCCTCTAATAAATCATAAGTTTTACTATATTGTTCCTTATTATTTAGATAATCATCTTTAAAGTCCATGATAAAAGGAGGGTCTGCTAAAGTGAAGTTTGAATACCTATAAAAGCTAAGATAACTAAAGTTTTTAAATCCCATCTGATCAAGTTTTTGTTTTACTTCAAGAGGACTTCCCTGTGCTGTACAAAGTATAATTGCATCTTTTGGAACTTCTTCTATTTTAAGAATCTTTTTTTTTCTTGAACTTTGAACTCTTGTAAAATCATCAATGATACCATCAATTTCAATATGTTTTAAAACTGATTTAGTGAACTTATTTATCCCTAAAATATATTTTTTTATACTTTTAGACTCAATAAAAAGTTCAACTAACTCTTTATCTTTTTGATTTATATAACTAAACTCAACAATATTATTCAAAAATTCCCCCTAAATTGGCTATAATACAAAAATGAATGATAACATAAATTTTAAACTAAACAGCCAAACAATAGAAAACTTAAATGTTTTTAGTGAAATACTAAAAAAAGACCATAGTACAATTTTAAATGAGGCTTTGGAACAATACTTTGAATCTGAGCAAAAAAAACTTCTTGAAAAAAATCTAGAGGATGAAAATGCAATGACAAATCTTGATTATGATGAATTTTGGGATGGAATAGATATATAAATTTATTTACAGTTATTAAGTATACAATCTAAGAAAAGCTAAATAAAACTTAGCTATAATCGTCAAAATTAAAGAAAATTAAATTATAGGAAATATATATTATGAGAGATTGGTTAGATAAATATAAAGATGATGCAGTTAGAACTCAAATGTATTATGCAAAACAGGGTCGTATCACTGAAGAGATGGAGTATGTTGCCCAAGTTGAGAACTTAGACCCAGAACTTATTAGAAAAGAAGTTGCACGAGGAAGAATGATTATTCCTGCAAATATAAACCATAAAAATTTAAAACCTATGGCTATAGGGATTGCATCTTTATGTAAAATAAATGCAAATATTGGTTCTTCAGCACTAGCTTCTGATATTGAAGGTGAGTTAGAAAAAGTTGATATGTGTTTAAAATATGGTGCAGATACTATTATGGATTTATCAACTGGTGGAGATTTAGATTCTATTAGAGAGGCTGTAATAAATCACTCTAATGTACCTATTGGAACAGTACCTATGTATCAAATCATCAAAGATTGTAACGATGATATAAATCAACTTACAATTGAAGCAATGCTTTCAACTTTAGAAAAACAAGCTAAACAAGGTGTATCTTACTTTACAATTCACGCAGGTTTTTTACTACAAAATATGCCGTTAATTGCTCAAAGAAAAATGGGAATCGTTTCAAGAGGTGGTTCTTTAATGGCTTCTTGGATGATGCATTATCATAAAGAGAATCCATTTTATGATGCATATGATGATATTTTAGATATTTGTGCTAAATATGATGTTGCACTTTCATTAGGTGATAGTCTAAGACCAGGTTGTTTAGCTGATGCTTCAGATCCAGCACAATTAAATGAGTTAAAAGTTTTAGGTGAACTTACAAAACGAGCTTGGGAAAAAGATGTTCAAGTTATGATTGAAGGTCCTGGACATGTTCCTATCAATGAGATTGAAAGAAATATGAAGCTTGAAAGAGAATACTGTTATGAAGCTCCATTTTATATTCTTGGTCCACTTGTAACTGATATTGGTGCTGGATATGATCATATCACTTCTGCTATTGGTGCTGCTATAGGTGGATGGCATGGTTGTAGTATGTTATGTTATGTTACACCAAAAGAGCATTTAGGTTTACCTGATGCCTCTGATGTAAGAGAAGGTATCATAGCTTATAAGATAGCTGCTCATGCTGCAGATATTGGTAGAGGTAGAAAAAATGCTACTGATATTGATGATGAGATGTCAGATGCTAGATATAACTTTGACTGGAACAAACAATTTGAACTAGCACTTGATGGTGATAGAGCAAAAGAGTACCATGATGAAACTTTACCTCAAGATGTATTTAAAGAAGCAGAGTTTTGTTCTATGTGTGGACCTAAATTTTGTTCATATAAAATCACTAGAGATATTGTAGAAAACCACCCTGAGATTGCAGATCAATAATCCAAATAAGATAAGATTTATCTTATTTGGATTATAATACAATCAGATAAAATAAAAAGGATAATTTAATGGCAACTATTGCTGATATTAATGAAAAATTAAAGTCTGTGACATACCCAGGATTTACAAAATCAATTGTAGACTTTGGATTTGTTAAAGATGTAGATCTAAATGGAAATGATGTAACAGTATCTGTAGAGATAACTTCATCAGCACCAGAAGTTGAGCAAACTTTAAAAGAAGATATTACTAAAGAGTTAAAAGTTTTAGGTTTAAATGAAATACAAGTTATTATAGCAAAACCACAAGCTCCACAACAACAAAGCAATTCTCAAAGTGGAAAAAACATAGCACCACAAGTTAAAAACTTTATTATGGTAAGTTCAGGAAAAGGTGGAGTTGGAAAATCAACTACATCAGTAAACTTAGCTATTGCACTTGCTATGCAAGGTAAAAAAGTTGGACTATTAGATGCTGATATATATGGACCAAATATACCTCGTATGGTAGGACTTGAAGGTGCTGAACCACAAATAGAAGGAAGTAAAGTTATACCATTTAAAGCATACGGTATTGAGGTTATGTCTATGGGAAGTTTAGTAGATCAAGGTCAAGCTTTAATGTGGAGAGGGGCAATGGTTATGAAAGCTATTACTCAACTATTACAAGATATTGCATGGGGAGCATTAGACTGTTTAGTTATTGATATGCCTCCAGGAACTGGTGATGCTCAACTTACTTTAGCACAAAGTGTTCCAGTTGCTGCTGGTGTTAATGTAACAACTCCTCAACATGTTGCACTTGATGATTCAAGAAGAAGTTTAGATATGTTTAAAAAACTTCATATACCAGTTGCTGGTGTAGTTGAAAATATGTCTGGATTTGTTTGTCCATCTTGTAACACAGAATCAGATATTTTTGGAACTGGTACTTGTGATGCTTTAGCTAAAGAGTATGGTACTGAAGTTATTGCAAATATACCAATCGAACCATCTATTAGAGTTGGTGGAGATGAAGGTAAACCTGTAGTTTATTTCTATCCTGATAGTGTAAGTGGAAAAAAATATTTAAAAGCGGCAGAGATGTTATGGGAAAATATTGAAAAATCAAATGAAGATGGTGCTATAGGTAATGAAGCTATTCAACCAACAATGCCTGCAGGTGTAAGTGCTTGTAGTACAGAAGGTCAAGCTCATAAAGCTAAACAAGAAGTACAAAAACAAAACGGTGGTTGTGGTTCACATGGTGAAGATGGTCAAGGTGGATGTGGTTGTAGCCACTAAACTTTAGGTAACCACTTAATAATTAAAAAAGGCTTGAAATATATTTCAAGCCTTTTTTTTGTATAATAAATAAAATAAACCCAAAAGGTATAAAATGGAAGTTGAATTACTACAACACTCAAACTTAAAAATATGTGCTCATGCTATTAGAACTTGTTGGCAAAGTTTTGACAAAAGTGATGAGGGTGGAGAAAAAGATAAAGAGTTAATAGATAGAGTTGGAAATAAATTTAAACATGCTTCAACTTTAGAACATTTAACTTACACATTTTATATAGAAGGTGTGAGTCGTGCTTTATTACAAGAATTAGCACGTCATAGAATGGCATCACCAAGCGTTAAATCTACAAGATACACATTAAAAGAGTTAAAAGATGAAGATAGCTTTACTGATGGTATGAGTATGGTTGAATTAAAAAATAATTATATTTCAAAAGATGAAGTATATGCAGATAAACATGTATTAAGAGCATCTAAATATTTAGTTTGGACAGATAACTTAGGTGTAGATTTTAGTTCTATTATAGCTTTAGAAAATTTACGACTTATGTTGCTTGATGGTGTTGCAAATGATATGGCAAAATATTGTTTACCTGAAAGTTATAAAACTGAATTAACATGGACTATAAATGCTAGAAGCTTACAAAATTTTATAAGTTTAAGAAGTAGTAAAGCTGCACTTTGGGAAATAAGAGATTTATCTAAAAAACTATTCGATATCTTGCCACAAGAGCATAGATATCTATTTACTAGCTGTATTACTAAAGATGACTAAATAATTATCCCATAACCATTTGATGAATGGTTATGGATAACTTCACTACAAGGTAAAGTTTTCTTTAATTTTGAAATAAGTTGTCTTGTATGACCATTAGCAAAGTTTTCACCCCATACTGCTAATTCAATCTCTTTTACAGAAACCATTTTACCGATATTTTTTACTAAAATATCTAATAATAGTGCTTCTTTCTTTGTTAATTTTATTAAATTATTTTTATATTTAATAACTCTATCTTTGCTATTATAATAACAATCATCATTAAATTTAAACTGCTCTTTTGTTATATGTTCAAATCTTATATTTATTTTTGCAATTATCTCTCTTAAGTCAAAAGGTTTTTTAATATAATCATTACAACCTAAATTATAAGCTTCAAGTATTGTATTAATATTATCATCACCACTAATTATAAATACATTTGCATTTTCTTTAATTTTTCTAATTTTTTTAACAAGTTCAAGACCATTTAAATTTGGTAGATTAATATCTACTAGATATAAATCATAAGAACCGTTAACTAAATCAAATGCTTTTTTTCCATCACAACAAGAAACAACATCATAACCAATTTTTTCAAATGTATCAGTCATAAACTGATTTAAATCTTCATTATCTTCTATTAAAAATATTTTCATACATAAATTTTATCAAAAAAACTTTAAACTATAGCTTTAATCTTTGACAATGTGTCAATCCTACAGCAATTGCATCGGTTATATCAAGTGGTTTAATCTCTTTTTTTATACCCAATAACCTTTTAACCATAAAAGATACTTGCTCTTTAGATGCTTTTCCATTTCCTGTAACAGCTTTTTTTACTTGTAAAGCAGTATATTCACTAAAGTTACCTATTTCTAATAATATTTTTAAACTAAGCGCTCCTCTAAATTGAGCCAATTTTATAACTGATTTTGGATTGTAAGCAAAAAATATATCTTCAATAGCAACTTCTGAAATTTTATGATTTTTTAAAATTATATCAATACCCTCAACTAGTTCCATAATTTGTTCTTGAAGTACTCTTGATTTAATTTTTATTAGTCCAGCTTCGACTAATTTTGGTTTATTCACACCTTTATTCACTTCTAAAATTGAATAACCACAGTTAATAGTACCAGGATCTATAGCTAAAATTTTAATATTATCCACTTATTCACACCTAAATTTTAATTAATTCACATAATTCACATCACATTAAAATTATAATACCATACTTTTACTTTTTTTGGGTACAATATATAGATACTAAAAGAGGATGAAGTTAACTTTGACAACAAAAGATATATTATCAGCACTTAAAAATGAAGTTTCTCAAAATGACTTTGATAGATATTTAAAGCAACTCGTATACAAAAAAGCAAGTTCTAGTGATGAATTAGCTGTATTTGAAGTTCATAATAAATTTATAGCAAATTTCATTAAAACTAAATTTACTACTATTATTGAAGATATATTTGAAAATAATTTAAATATTAGACCATCTATTGAGATTAAAATCACTGGTGAAAGAAGAAGAAGTAAAAAAGAGATAATGAGTGATAAGATTACAAATAGTACACCACAAAGTACTATTTTAAATCAATCTTACACTTTTGATTCATTTGTTGTTGGAAGTTCAAATCAAATGGCATATACAGCTTCAAAAGCAGTAGCACAAAAACCTGGTATACAATATAATCCACTTTTTATTTATGGTGGAACTGGACTTGGAAAAACACATCTACTTCAAGCAATTGGAAATGATGCTGTTGAAAAAGACAAAAATGTTATTTATGTTACAGTTGAGCAATTTATGAATGATTTTTTATTTAGTATGAAAAACAAAAATATGGAACATTTTAAATCAAAATATAGACAATGTGATATGTTATTAATCGATGATATACAATTTTTAAGTGGAAAAGAGACAACTCAAGAGGAGTTTTTTCACACTTTCAATGAACTTCATACTGCAAATAAACAGATAGTTTTAACAGCAGATAAATTACCATCTCAAATAGCTGGTCTTGAAGAGAGACTAAAAAGTAGATTTGAGCATGGATTAAAATCTCATATACAAGCACCAGAGTTAGAAACAAAAATTTTAATTATTGAAAAGAAAAGTGAACTAAATGGTATTGTATTAACAAAAGAGATAGTAAATTATATTGCTACAAATTTAGATAGTTCAGTTAGAGAGATAGAGGGTGTATTGATTCAGATTAATGCAACAGCTACTTTAGTTGGAAAAAATATAACAATAGAACTTGTTAAAGATATTTTAAAAGAACAGATAAAACAAAGTAAAGAGAATATTAAATTACCTGATATTATTACAATAGTATCAAATGAATTAAATATTAAACCATCTGATTTAAAGTCATCAAAAAGAACTGTTAATGTTGTTAATGGAAGAAGAATAGTAATATATTTAGCACGTGAACTAACACATAACTCTATGCCTGATATTGCAAAATTTTTAGGGATGAAAGATCACTCATCTGTTTCTAAAAATATATCTAAAGCAAATGAGTTAAGAGAGAAAGATGAAAACTTTAAATTGATTATAGAAAATTTAAAAAACAAAATAATAAATAAGGATTATTAAGAGTATTAACAATTTCAATGTGAATAGATGTGAATAAATAATTTCATTTAAGAACATCTAAAATATTAGATAAATACTAAGTGTATTATCTATTTTCATCTATTCACATCACCTACTGCTAATACTACTTATTAATATAAATAAAAAGGAAAAAAATGAAATTTACAATATCTAAAAATATAATTGAAAACATTGTATCTTCGATGCAACCATTTTTAAATAAAAAAGATTCTAGTTCTATTACTTCTCACATATATTTAGAAGTGATAAATTCAGATCTAATTATTAAATCTACAGATTACGAGATGGGATGTCAAGCTCATGTATCAGATATAAAAGATATTATTGATGGTAAAGCAACAGTAAATGGTAGTAATTTTTTAAATATAATTAGAAGATTAAAAGATGATGATATTATTTTTGAAGTGATTGATAATAACTTAAATATTAAACAAAAAAGATCTAACTTTAAACTTCCAATGTACGAAGCAAATGAATATCCATCATTTCCTCAACTAGAAGATTTAAAAAGTTTAAATATAAACACAATAAGTTTAATAAACTCTATTAAAAAAATTACACCATCAATAGATAACAACAATCCAAAATTTGAACTAAATGGTGCACTAATAGATATAAAAGCTCAAAAAATAAATTTTGTAGCTACTGATACTAGAAGATTAGCAGTATCTCATTTAGAAAACTTTTCAAACGAAGAGTTACAAATTATAATTCCTAAAAAAGCTATTATAGAAATACAAAAACTTTTTCTTGATGAAGCAAGTGTAAAATATGATGATACTAATTTAGTAGTATCTAACAATAACTATACATTTTTTACTAAACTAATAAATGGAAAATTTCCTGATTATGAAAGAATTATTCCTAAAAGTTTAAAATATAATTTTTCTTTATCAAAAGCTTCATTAATAGAAGCTATAAAACTTGTAACTTCAATAGAATCAAAAATAAAAGTTACATTTAATAGTGATGCAATTATATTTGAAAGTTTAGATGATGATAGTGAATCAAAAACACAAATTGATTCAAATTTAAATATTGAAGAAAGTTTTTATATTGCAGTTAACAGTAAATATATTTTAGATTTTTTAAGTAGTACAAATAATGAAAATATAAATGTAGGATTTAATGAATCAAATTTACCATTTTATTTAGAAGATGATAATTTTATAACAATAGTAATGCCTATTGTATTAGATAAGTAAGGAAATATTAATGAGCGAAGAGATAATAGAAAATTTAGAAGATATAAAACCAAAAGAGGATAATTACGGAGCTGGAAATATTAAAGTTCTTAAAGGACTTGAAGCTGTAAGAAAAAGACCAGGTATGTATATTGGTGATACAAATACAAATGGTCTTCATCATATGGTATACGAAGTTGTAGATAACTCTATTGATGAGGCTATGGCTGGTTTTTGTGATACTATTAAAGTAACTATTACAAAAACAAACTCTATCATTGTTTCTGATAATGCAAGGGGTATTCCAACTGATATTCATCCTGGTGAAAAAATAAGTGCTGCAACTGTTGCACTTACTGTTTTACATGCTGGTGGAAAGTTTGATAAAGATACTTACCAAGTATCTGGTGGACTTCATGGTGTTGGTGTATCTGTTGTAAATGCTTTATCTTCTGAACTTAAAATGACAATTCACAGAGGTGAAGAGATTCACTATCAAGAGTTTAAAGAGGGTAAATTTGATAAACCTTTAGAGGTTATTGGAACTTGTAAAAAAACTGGTACAACTATTGAATTTCAACCAGATGCTTCAATATTTGAAGTTACTGAATATTCTTATGATGTATTAGCAAAAAGATTTAAAGAGGTTGCATATTTAAATCCATCTATTACTATTGAACTATCTGATAAAAGAGATGGTAAAAAAGAGGTTTTCCATTTTGAAGGTGGTATAAAGCAATTTGTTGAAGATACAAATAAATCAAAAGCTATTACAGATTCTATATCTTTTAGTGCAAAAGATGATGGTGTAGAGGTTGATATTGCTTTAATGTATAACGATACATACACAGGAAATGTAAAATCATTTGTTAATAATATCCATACAGTAGATGGTGGTACTCATGAAGCTGGATTTAGAGATGGATTAACTAGAGCTATTAGAAACTACCTAAAAGCAAATGCAAATGCAAAAGATAAAGATGCAAAACTTGATGGAAATGATACAAGAGAAGGTTTAGTAGCAGTAGTTAGTGTAAGAGTTCCAGAACCTCAGTTTGAGGGTCAAACAAAAGGTAAACTTGGTTCTTCATATGTAAAACCAATTTGTCAAAAGCTTACATATGAGATGTTAAGTAAATATCTTGAAGAAAATCCTGTACAAGCAAAACTTGTAATGGAAAAATCTTTAATGGCAGCTAGAGGTAGAGAAGCTGCTAAAAAAGCTAGAGAATTAACAAGAAAAACAGATAGTATGTCTGTAGGAACACTTCCAGGAAAGTTAGCAAACTGTCAAACAAAAGACCCAGAGATAGCTGAACTTTATCTTGTCGAAGGGGATTCTGCTGGTGGTTCTGCTAAGCAAGGTAGAGATAGAGTTTATCAAGCAATTTTACCACTAAAAGGTAAGATTTTAAATGTTGAGAAAGCAAGACTTGATAAAATTTTAAAATCTGAAGAGATTAAAAATATGATTACAGCTATTGGTTGTGGGATTGGTGAAGATTTTAATGAAGAAAAAATCAGATACCATAAAATTATTATTATGACAGATGCCGATGTTGATGGTAGCCATATTCAAACATTATTATTAACATTTTTCTTTAGATTTTTAAGGCCTATTATTGATAAAGGTTATTTATATATTGCTCAACCACCACTTTACCTATATAGAAAAGGTAAAAATGAGACATATTTAAAAGATAACAATGCATTAAGTAACTTCCTAATTGAACATGGTTTAGGTAACTTTGAATTTCAAGGTATGGGATATAATGATCTTCTTGATATGTTTAAAATTGTTTCTGCTTATAGAGGTATGCTTGAAAATCTTGAAAAAAGATACTCCTTAATTGATGTAATTAAATATATTATTGAAAATGATAGATTAGTAGGTTTATCAAATGATGATCTGTTTATAGAAGTTGAAAAATTTATTTTAGCAAATGGAGCAAATATTTTAAGTAAAACAGTTACTGAAGAATCAATTCACTTATTTGTACAAACAACTGAAGGTCTTGAAGAGCTTATAATTGATGATGATTTATTTGCATCACCATATTTTGGTGAAGCTAGTTATCTATTTAAAAAGTTAAATGAGAGAGATTTAACAAACTTTAATGGTCAAGATTTAATTGAAGTATTAACTCAAATTGAAGATAGTGCTAAAAAAGGTGCATATATTCAAAGATATAAAGGTCTAGGTGAGATGAACCCAGATCAACTTTGGGAAACTACAATGATTCCAGAAGCTAGAAGACTTTTAAAAGTAACTGTAGATGATGCAGAAGTTGCAAGCGAAACTTTTACACTATTTATGGGTGATGAAGTTGAACCAAGAAGAAAATATATAGAAGATCATGCTAAGGATGTAGAGCATTTAGATGTTTAGTTTTAACTAAACAT
>JAYEPG010000061.1:6203-13791 GCA_034723795.1 Campylobacterota bacterium | reverse complement strand
TAAGGTTCAGTAATATTTGCAATACTTATTGTACCTTTTTTTGTACCGCTTAATTCAATTGTATCTATTTGTGTTGTATTTGACATAATATTTCCTTTATTTATATTAATACTATTTTACCATAAAAAATATTATATATGATTTGCTTTTATAAATATGACACATTTTTAACATCTATATATAGTATGATATGGTACAAAACTAATTTTAGAAATTATTTATGAGTCTTAGTAGAATATTTTATGTTGTGTTGATTGTTTTAGTTTTTATTAATAATCTATACGGAAACAAAAGTCAAAATAAAAAAGAGTTTCAGAAGGTATCTTTGCAACTCCAATGGTTAGACCAATTTCAATTTGCTGGATATTATGTAGCTAAAGAGAAAGGGTTTTATAAAGATGTTGGTTTGGATGTTGAGATAAAAAAATATAAACATGACATTTTAACAATAGATGAAGTAAAAAATAAAAAAGCAACTTATGGAATAGGTCGATCATCGTTAATCATAAACAAAAGTAATGGTGCAAAAATAAAACTTCTTGCATCTATTTTTCAGTCATCACCTTTAATATTATTAACAACTAAAAAATCAGGTATAAAAATATAAAAGATTTTATTGGTAAAAAAGTGATGGTAACAAAAGATGCAGAAAAAACTGTATCTTTAAGGGCAATGGTAAATAAAGAGGGTATATACGAAAAAGATTTAACAAAATTAAAACATTCTTTTAATATAGATGACTTAATCAATAATAAGACAGATTTAATGGTCTCTTATATATCTAATGAACCTTTTTACTTAAATAAAAAGGGGATAGAGTATACTATTTTTGACCCTAAGAATTATGGTTTTGATTTTTATAGTGATATATTATTTACAAGTGAAGAAGAGGTACAAAATAATCCTAAAAGGGTAAATCTATTCACAAAAGCATCTTTAAAAGGTTGGGAGTATGCGTTTAATAATATTGAAGAGAGTGTAGACTTAATATTAAAAAAATATAATAGCCAAAATAAAAGTAGAAATGCACTACTTTATGAAGCGTATCAATTAAAAAAGCTTGCATACTTTAATAATGAAAAATTGGGAAATATTAATAAATTTAAAATTCAAAGAATATATGACATCTATAATGTAATGGGTTTTATAAAAAATCACAACTCTGTAGATGATTTACTTTTAGATAATAATGAAAATACTTTTGAAATAAAACTTACTAAAGATGATATTAGTTACTTAAAAAATAAAAAAGTTATTACAATGTGTGTTGATCCAAATTGGATGCCACTTGAAAAAATTGAAAATGGAGAACATATTGGATTAGTGAGTGATTATATGAAAATAATAAGTTCAAAGATAGATACACCAATAGAACTTTTAGTAACATCATCTTGGGAAGAATCAGTATTAAAAGTAAAAAATGCAGAGTGTGATATATTATCAATGGTATCAAAAACAATTGATATGGAAAGATTTTTGGATTTTCCATCACCGTATATTACTATTTCAACTATCATTGCAACGAAACCAACTCAAATATATATTAATAACCTTGAATCTCATTTAGATAAAACATGGGCTGTTGTTAAAGGTTATGCATTAGCTACAAGATTAAAAAATGATTATCCCAATATAAAACTTTTATATGTAAACTCTTTTATGGATGGACTACAAAAAGTGGAAGAGGGAAAAGTTTTTGGTTATATTGATAACTCTATAGTTGTGCGAGATGCAATACAAAAACACTTTTTAGGTACGATTAGTATTACAGGTAGAGTTGACTTAAATAGAGAATATACAGTAGGTATACGAGATGATGATAAGATGTTATATAATATTTTTAATAAAGCTATTTTATCTATTGATTTAAAAACAAAACAACAAATTTTAAATAGTTGGGTTACTTTAAATCAATCTGTTAAAAAAGATTATACTTTGGTGTGGCAAATTTTAATTGTTGTATTTATTATATTTATTTTTATGATATATAGACACAAAATATTAAATAACAATAATAATAAATTAGAAAAATCAATACAAAAAGCAACTAAAAATTTAAAAAAGAGAAACCAAACACTTGTAAAACAACAAATGGAGTTAGAAGAATCAGTAAAGAATTTTAAAAATTTATTTGATACAACTATGGAGATGATTGTGATGTTTAAACCAAATGGTGAGATTATAGAGATAAATCAACCTGGTGTAATACTTGGTGGATTTGAAAATAAATCAGAACTAATAGGTAAAAATATATCAGAATTCATTCTAAAAAGTGAGATGCCAAAAGTTAAAAAAGCTATGAAAAATGATACATTAGAACCATATGAGTTAACGATGGTAAATAAATATGGAGAAAAAGTATATACATTAATAAGTGGAAGAAATATTATAAGAGATGGAAAACCTATAAGAATAAGTTCAATTGTAAATTTAACTGAGATAAAACAAAAAGATAAATATATTCAACAACAATCAAAACTAGCTTTAATGGGTGAAATGATAAGTATGATTGCACATCAATGGAGACAACCATTAAATATTATTGGTGCAATAAATATGAAAATTGAGACAAAGTTGGATTTTGATGAGAAACTTACTTCTGAAAACTATGCTCTAATTAGTGCTGATATAAATAAACAGTTGTCATTTATGTCAAAAACTATAGATGACTTTAGGGATTTTTTTAAACCTAATAAAGAAAAAGAGGAAACAACGTTTACCAAACTTGTTAATTCATCATTAGGTATGGTTGCATCATCTATTAAGAGTAAGCATATTAAGATTATTAAAGAGTTAGATTGTGATGATAAATTTGTAACATATTCAAATGAGGTAACTCAAGTTATTTTAAATATTATTAAAAACGCTGAGGATATACTCGTAGATAGAGATATAAAAAAACCATATATCAAGCTTGTATCATATAAAAAAGATGATAAATATATTTTAGAAATTATTGATAATGGGGGAGGGATACCTGAGAAGATTATTGATAAAATATTTGATCCGTATTTTTCAACTAAATTAGAGAAAAATGGTACAGGTTTAGGCTTATATATGTCAAGAACAATTATTGAAGAGCATTGTGGTGGTGAGTTGACTGTAAAAAATAAAGATAAAGGGGTTGTTTTTAGAATTTCATTATAATTTTGATTTGCTATAGATATTATGGTACAATTTTAAAAAAATAAAGATGAGATAACTTATGAGTAAACAACATTTAAAAGAATTTATAGGATTTGGAGTTGCAGGAAATTTTGCACACCATTTAGAACAAGCAGGTGAGGCTAGTGATTTTGTTAATGTAAAAGTGGATGATGAGAATGCACCAAAAGGGATATTTCCTTTTTATCTGCCAAATAGTGAAACATTTTTAGGGACATATCCTTTATCATCACAAAGTATAGTACACCCTAGAACAAAAGATGGTAACTTACAAATGGAACCTGAAGTTGCATTAGTTTGTGAAATAATATATGAAAATGAAACCGTAAAAGATATTGTTCCAAATTTCTTTACAGCATACAATGACTGCTCAATAAGAAAAGAGAATGCTAAAAAAATAAGTGAAAAAAAGAATTGGGGTAAAGATACAAAAGGTATATCATCTTCTATAATAGCTATTGATAAGTTTGAAGATGGTGGTGTTATGGATTCTTATCATATTGCATCATTTTTAAAACGTGATGGTAAAATACACCCATATGGTGAAGATAGTGCTGTTACTACATACAACTATTTTTATGGACAACTAAAAGATTGGATTGTAAATAAGCTAAATACACAAGAAGATTCTGGACCTTTAGAAGATTTAAATTCATATATAAAAAAATGTAACTATCCACAAGGTATGGTTATAAGTATTGGTGCTACTAGTTATACTGATTTTGGAGAGAGTACATTTTTAGAAATTGATGATGAAATTTTTGTATATGTTTATGATTCAAAGATTCATAGCTTTGAAGAGATATTACAAAATGCAGAAAATAAGGATAGACCTGAATTAACTGGCTGTTCTTTGTTACATCAAGTTATTGTTTAATTACTCAAATTTATAAACTATTAATCTATTTTAGATAACATAACAAAAATTTATACAAGGAATTGCTAATTATGAAACATATTTTACTTATTTTAGTCTTTATATCATCACTGTTTTGTGCTGAAGAGTTTTTAAATCCACAAGATGCTTTTAAAGTAAAAGTAGAAAAAAAAGAGAATGGTGTAGAGTTTAATTTAGTTTTACACAAAACTATCTATATATATGATGAATTTTTTAAAGTTAGTGTATCTAAACCTAAAAATATAGATATAACTAAAGAGTTAAAGATTAAAGAACCTATAAAGTATCATGAGTTTATTGTCCATTTTGATGGATTAACTGTAATGGTACCAAATGAGTTAATTAAGTCAAAAGTTGGAAATGGTGACTATGAGATAAAGTTTGAATATCAAGGATGTTCAAAAGATGGTCTTTGTTACTCTCCAATGGATATAACATATAAGTCAAATCCAACTGCAAATATTAAAAAAGTTGAAGAGAAAAAAGCTGAAAATAAAAAAGATAGCTTATTTTCAAAAACTGAAGAAAAACCAGCTGTTGTAAATGAGACAGATACTATTACTCAAACTTTACAAACTGGAAGTATTTGGTTAGTTCTTATTACATTTTTTGGATTTGGTCTTTTGCTTGCACTTACACCTTGTATTTTTCCAATGATTCCAATTTTATCAAGTATTATTGTTCATCATACAAATAAAGCAGATGGTAAGATGTCTGTATCTAAAGGATTCTTTTTATCTTTAGTTTATGTACTTTCTATGAGTATTGCATATACAGTTGCAGGTGTTTTAGCAGGACTATTTGGTGCAAATATTCAAGCTATGTTACAAAATACTTATGTGATAGTTGGATTTTCTGCTGTATTTGTTGCACTTGCATTTTCAATGTTTGGATACTATGAATTAGCTTTACCTGCTTCTTGGCAAACTGCTTTAAATAAGACAAGTGATATGGAAGAGAAAAAACATAGTGGTATAGTTGGTATTGCTATTATGGGATTTTTATCTGCACTTATTGTTGGTCCTTGTGTTGCTCCACCACTTGCGGGTGCTTTAGTTTATATCGGTCAAACAGGTGATGCGATTCTTGGTGGACTTGCTCTATTTGTTATGAGTATTGGTATGGGTGTACCTCTTTTAGTTATTGGTGCAGGAGCTGGTAAATATATGCCAAAACCTGGTGGTTGGATGATGATTGTATCTAAAGTATTTGGTGTGGTTATGTTAGGTGTTGCTATTTGGATGCTTGATAGAATTGTACCATCTGTAGTTACAATTGTATTAACTGTAACATTATTAATGGGAAGTGCATTTTATCTTATTAAAAATGGTAATAGATTTGGAAAAGTCGTAGCTGCTATTCTTATGATAGCATCAATGTTTTTTGTAAAATATAGTGTAGATGAAGCATCATCTAAGAAGCTACCATTTACTTATGTTGAAACTGTTCAAGAGTTAGATTTACTTACTATTCACTCTACTAGACCAATAATGATTGATTTTTGGGCAACATGGTGTGTAAGTTGTATAGAATTTGATAAGATTACATTTAAAGATAAGGAAGTTTTAGAAGAGTTATCTAAATATAATTTAATCAAAGTTGATGTTACAAAAAATACTGAAGCAGACAAAGAGTTGATGAAAAAATTCAACCTATTTGGACCACCAGCAATGATTTTTTACAAAAATGGTAAAGAGGAAAAATCTAAAAGAATGATAGGATTTAAAGATCCTGAACAATTCTTAAAAATAATTAAACAGTAATTTAGATGGAACTTATAGATTATATCCAAAGAGGCGGTATCATAGTATATGTTTTAATTGCTATGAATATCGTGGGCTTTACTATAATGTTTTGGAAAAGTTTTGTTTTTTTAGGAGTTAATAAA
Source organism: Campylobacterota bacterium (assembly GCA_034723795.1). Lineage (GTDB taxonomy): Bacteria > Campylobacterota > Campylobacteria > Campylobacterales > Arcobacteraceae > JAIOSF01. The sequence goes on along the minus strand of JAYEPG010000061.1, from coordinate 7,840 downwards.
AAAATAAATACAATATCTCAAAATATAGTTGAAGAGTTAACTTTGACTAAGACTTTTGAGATAGCTCAAGTGCAATCTTCTGTATCTTTAAAAGTTAAGCAACTAGAATCAGGCTTAAACACTATAAAAATAATTGCAACACTTTCTCCACTTATTGGTCTTTTGGGTACTGTTGTTGGTATTCTTAACTCATTTGATTCTATTAGTCATTTAGGACTGGGTGACCCTACAGTTTTTTCTAGTGGTATTAGTATTGCTCTTATTACTACAGTTGCTGGTCTTATTGTTGCTATTCCTCACTATATTGGATATAACTATTTTATAGGTAGTTTAGATAACTTTGAGTTAAAATTAGAAAAAATAGTTTTAGATAATATTAAATAAAAAATGAGAAAAAAAAGAGAAATATTATCTCCTGATATAACCCCGCTTATTGATATAGTTTTTATATTACTTATCTTTTTTATTGTTAGTTCTGTTTTTAAAAAAGAGGAGTTAGCTTTAAATTTAAATCTTCCATCCTCAACAGCAAAAGAGGTTAATATAGAACTTAAACAGTTAAATATAGAGTTATCAAACTCTAGTTTAGCATACCTAGGAAAAACTATATCGTTTGATGAACTTGATATAAAACTATCAAATGTAATGAAAAAAGATAAACCTATTCTTGTAAGAATTGATGAAGATGTTACATATAATAGAATTGTAAAAGTTTTAGATATTTTACAAAAATACTCTCTTAATAACTTAGCTTTAGTTACGCAGTAATAAATCAAAAAAATTATGATCTATTTATGAGGTTTACCACTACTTAAAAGCTAGTTATGTCTTATTTCTTCTTTTACTATTTCTCTTAATGTCTCAGTTAAAATATTATCTTGTTCAGTTTTTGAATAGATAGTTACTAAATATAAAGTATCACTTGTTTTATAATAAGTTATAATTCTAAACCCACCACTTTTTCCTGTGGGGATTGAAGAATTAGAAAGTCTTACTTTGAAAATATTTTCACCTAGGTTTATTCCTAATTCTGGATTTGATGATAATTCATTGATGAATTTAACTAAATCATTTTTTATTTTAGGAAATTTCTTTTTTAGTTTTTTAACATCTTTTTCAAATCTAGGAATAGTGTCAATTTTAAAGTTCATTCAAAAACTCTTGAACTGGTCTTGAATTTAATTCTCCTTGGTTTATAAGTTCTATTTCATTTAATCCATCTTTGAAGTTGTTTATAACTTCATCATCTGTATTATCAAGTTTTATAACTTCTACACCATCATTTTTAAAATGTTCTAACATCCATAAAACTTTTTGTGCTATTGTTTCATTTTTAAAATTTACTGCTACTTGCATTCTAATATCCTACTGTTAATGTAACATAAAGATTTTATCTTAAAAGATATAAAGCATGGATTAAGTTATATTTACTAATTTTGATAAACGCCACTCTCTGTTTGATATGATTACTATTGGTCAAAGAGTTATATATTTTATCATAATAGAAAACAAATATAATAATTTAACACTTCATTAATAGTTTTGTTATATAATCCACTAAATATAATACAGGATATAAAATGTTTGAAAGATTTTTAAGATTTTTTGTTGATAATGCTAGGATGAACTATGTTTTA
>JAYEPG010000061.1:0-6103 GCA_034723795.1 Campylobacterota bacterium | reverse complement strand
AAATATAATAATTTAACACTTCATTAATAGTTTTGTTATATAATCCACTAAATATAATACAGGATATAAAATGTTTGAAAGATTTTTAAGATTTTTTGTTGATAATGCTAGGATGAACTATGTTTTATTCTTTTTAGTTTTTGCAATTGGTATTTACTCTTATTCTAAAATGCCAAAAGAGATATTCCCAACTTTTGAGATGGATATGATTTCTGTAAAAGGTTCTTATACAGGTGCATCGGTTGATATTCTTGATAAGATGGCAGTTTCTCAAATAGAAGACAATGTAAAATCTTTAGAGGGAATTATAGATATAACTACAGTTATAAGCCCAGGAAGATTCTCTATTATTTTAGAACTTGCAACTGGAAAAGATAGATATAACATGGCAAATAAAGTTAAAGATGCAGTCTCTTTAACTTTAGGTAACTTACCATCAGATATGGATGAACCAAGTGTAAATGTACTAGAACGTTCAAAAAATCTTATTGATATATCATTAACATCACAAAATCTTAGTGTAGATGATATGAAAATCTTTGCTGATGGTTTTAAAAGTAAAATCTTAAGCGTTAGTGGTGTTAGTGATGTTACTATTTTTGGAGATAGTGATAAGTATTATGAGATTTTAATAGATGATAAAAAAGTTGAAGGTTATGGAATAAGTAAAAGTGAACTTTTTGATGTTATAGGGACATTATCATATATATTTCCAATAGGAAAAATAGAGGGTGAAAATAAACACTATTATTTATCAACTTACAATGGTGCAAAATCAGCCAAAGAGTTATCTAATACTTTAATAAAATTATCAAATGGTAGTGTATATTTAAGAGATATTGCTGTTATTAAAAAAAGGTATGAAGACTCATCTACACTTTACTCATTTAATGGTAAGAACTCTTTATCTTTATCTATTAAACAGACGGAAACAGCAAATGCTATGAAAATATCTGATGATATTAAAAAACTTATAGTTAAAATGAAAGATAAACAATCAAACATAGATATAAGTATAAGTGATGACAATAGTGAAAGGATAAAAGAGAGACTTGATATAGTTGGTTCTAATATCACTTTAGGAATTATGCTTATTATTTTACTTGTATGGCTTTTAGTAAATGGAAGAATGTCTTTTATTATAGCTATTGGTATACCTACATCATTTGTTATTGCTGCTGTTTATATGTATCTTTTAGGTTACTCTATAAATCTTATCTCTTTAATTGGTGTTTTAATTGCAATAGGTATTGTTGTTGATGATGCTATTGTTGTAAGTGAAAATATTCAACAAAAAATAGAAGAGGGTATAGAACCAAAAGAGGCAGCTGTAAAAGGTGCTTCGGAGATGGTTAAGCCTGTAACTATTGCTAGTCTTACAACACTATTTTCATTTTTACCTGCATTGATGATAAGTGGAACTATGGGTGAGGTAATGAAACTTATACCTATTGCACTTTCAGCACTAGTAATCGCTTCACTTATTGAGTCATTTATATTTTTGCCAATACACGCAGCACATACACTTAAAGTTGGTTCAAAAGTTACGAATTGGAGTTATCCAAATAAGATTTATAATGGAATTATACACTTTTTTATGAATTGGAAAAAAACATTTTTAACAATATTTATTATTTTAGTTCCTGTATTTACCTTTGTTGCTATAAAAACCTCAAAGTTTCAGATGTTTCCAACCTTTGATTCCGATAACATAAAAATATCAATAAAAGCAAATCAAAATAGTTCTTTAGAACAATCTTTTGAGATAGTTAAAAAAATAGAACAAGATTTAATTGCACAAAAAGATATATTTCATATAAGAAGTATAGATTCAAAAGCTGGATACAGAAGAGATACTGGGAATAATATTGAAAATTTCCCTTATGTTATGTATATGACAATTGAGTTAAATAAACTAAAAGCTGATAATATCTTAGATAAATATATCACACCTTATTTAAGTATATATTATGATGAAGAGGGTCGAAGTAGGACTATGAAATCTCAAGCTATATCAACAGAACTTAAAAAGTATTTAGAAAAGCAAGAGTATAAAGACAAGTTCAATTTAGATGAAATAGCAGTATTAGAGAGAAAAGTTGGACCAATTAAAGCTGATATAAAAATAGGGTTAGTATCTTCTAATGATAAAAAAATAATAGAATCTATGGATAAATTGATGAAAAGTATAGAGTCTATTGATGGGATAAAATCTTTGGCAAACTCTGTTAAGTTTGGTGTTGATGAGATAAAGTTAAAAGTAAATAGTTATGGTCAAAGTCTTGGTGTTACTGAGTCAAGTATAGGTTCATATTTATCAAACTTGTATCTATTAAAGAAAAAATCTGTGTCTTTTGATATTAAAGAGATGTTAGATATAAAAATCCAAAGTTTAAATAAAGATGACTTTGAAAGTTTTAAAAATACACCTATACCTTTAAAAGATGGTACATTTGTAAGTTTAAATGAAGTTTGTGACTTTACGATTAAAAAATCTTTTGAACAACTTATAAAAGACAATGGTGATAAAAACTTTTATGTTTATGCAAATGTTGACCCAAAAATAATTACATCTTCGGAAGTTATTGATAAAATACGACCAGTTTTAAAAGATATTAAAAATAGTGGAATAAAAGTAGTTATGAAAGGTGAAGCTAAAAAAAATAAAGAGTTAGCAAGAGATATGATAGCAGCAGCTGTTTTAGCAGTAACACTTATTATGCTTTCAATGTTGTATCTATTTAATTCATTTAGAGAAACTGCTATTTTAATGAGTGTTATACCATTTTCATTTTTAGGTGTTGTATTGGGGCATAAATTTATGGGCTTAAATCTATCTATGCCGTCAATTATTGGGGGTCTGGGACTTACTGGGGTTGTTATAAATGATGGTATTATTATGATGACATACTTAAAGAAAGCAAAAACTATTGAAGATGTATTTATAAGAGCAACAAAAAGGTTTAGACCGATTGTTTTAACTACTATTACAACTTTGATTGGTATGAGTTCGTTAATATTTTTTGCTACAGGACAAGCTGTAATATTCCAGCCTATTGCAATAGCACTTGGTTTTGGGCTTGCTTGGGGAACAATATTGAATCTGATTTACCTACCAGTATTATATACATTTGCACATAAATTAAAATAATAAATAATATTTAATTACATTTATGTTACAATAGCTAATAAAAATGTGGAGGTGTTGAATGTACAATAAAAATGATGAAAATACATCTAAAATAGTATCTTTTCAAGATATAACACAAATTAAATTAAGAAATAAGCAGTTAGAAAATAGTTTAGTTGAAAAAAGCAAAGAACTAGAATCAGTAAATAAACTTTTTATAGATTCAAAGGAGATTATAAATAACTATGCAGACGTATCAAAAACAGATTTAAGGGGTACTATTACTTATGTATCAAAAATGTTTTGTGCGACTACTGGATATACAGAAGATGAACTTATTGGAAAGTGTCATAATATCGTAAAGTCACCTAATAAAACTAAAGAGTTTTATCGTGAAATGTGGGAAACTATAGAAAAAAATGATATATATACTGGTACAATTGAAAATAAAACAAAAGATGGAAAGCTAATATCTTTTGATACAATGATAAAACCAGATTTTGATGAAAATGGTATAAAAATAGGATATATCGCATTTAGAAAAAATATCACAAATGAAAAATTATTACAAAAACTTGTATCAGAGCAAATAGATGAGATACGAAAAAAAGATAAACTACTTCATGAACAATCGAAAATAGAATCAATGGGAAAAATGATAGAAAATATCTCTCATCAGTGGAGACAACCATTAAGTGTGATAAGTACAGTTGCATCAGGGTTGATAGTGAAATTTGAGTATGATATGGTAGATAAAGAGGACGCTATAAGTAATCTTCATATTCTTGATGAATCTTCTCAATTTTTATCAAAAACAATTGATGATTTTAGAGATTTTTTTAAAAAAGATAAGATAAGAAAAGAGTTTAATTTAAAAGATACTATTAAAAAATCAATTGACTTAGTACAAATTCCACTAAAGGAATCTTCTATTAATTTAATAGTAGATTTTTATGTTGACAATATTTTAATAGATGGATATGAGAATGAATTAATTCAATCTTTAGTAAATATGTTAAATAATTCAAAAGATATTTTAGAGTTAAGAGAAGATGAAGATAGATATATATTTGTATCATTAAAAAGTACAAAAAATGATGTAATAATCACTATATATGATAACGGTGGTGGTTGTGAAGAAAATATTATTTCAAATATATTTGAACCATACTTTACAACAAAACACCAATCTCAAGGTACAGGAATAGGGTTGTATATGACTCAGGAGATTGTATCAAAACATTTTTGTGGCAGTATAGCTGTATCAAATAAAGAGTTTGAGTATAACTCAAATAGTTATATTGGTGCATGTTTTGAAATAAAACTTCCTATATAAGGAAGTTTTACTTTTCTATTTAAAATTCAAATCCACCACCACTACCTTTGTTCATACTTTCATAAACAGCTTTAATATAAATATCTCGTACTTCACAATCTAAAATTTTATCACACTTCATACAAGAGTCTACATTTTTACTTATTTGGCATTGGTTTAAAGCATCTAGTGGATTATCTAATGCTAATTGCCACTTATCTTTTTCAAGTTCATCAGTTTGTATATTTTGTTGGTTTTCCATTTATTATTTATATGCTTTTTTTACTCTATCTAGCTCATAATTACTTCCAAAAAAACATGGAGAAGTATCATGAATATGAAGTGTAGGAATATCTAAAACTCTATACTCTCCATCAATAGCACCACCACCAGCTGTTTCAAAAATATGTGCAAATGGAAAAACTTCAAAAAGTTGTCTTAGTTTACCTTTTGGTTTATCAGATGCTCCTGGATAAGAGAATAATCCACCACCTCTTAAAAGTATATGGTGTAAATCTGGAACCATACCACCACTATAAGTTAATGTATAGTTGTCTTCAAACATTGAATTAACCATCTCTTTATGGTGGTCATACCAACACTGTTGAGTAGATCCTGGTGATTTTAAATCACCTTTTTCATTCATAGTTATCTCTTTGATAAAATTAAAATCTTCATTTTGCATTCTGTAAAGTTTTACAGTTTCTCCATCACAAACAACCATCTCAACTCTTGGACCAAATACAACATAAACAGATGCAACTATATTATCTCCTGTGAAGTCATTTTTAAATATTCCATAAATTGAACCAACTGCTAAATTTACATCAACTAAACTACTTCCATCAAGTGGATCATAAGCGATTAGGTATTCCCCATCTTTATTTATATCAATTATATGCTCTTGCTCTTCACTTACTATTTGTTTTACACTTGAAAGAAGTTTAAAGTTGTTTTCTATAACTATATCACTTTTAATATCAAGTTTTAGTTGAGTATCACCTGTAGAGTTTTGCTCATCACTTTTACTTGTGTCACCTAGTTCTATAATCTTTTTTATCTCAATTGTTGATTTTTTTATTGATTCTATTATATCTTGCATTTTATACCTTTACTTTTTTTTAGTTAGACTTTTTTAGAGTTCTTTTTTATCCACTCAACTATGCTTTCTGGATTGTTTAAATCTAATATATTTAATGAGTTTGAAAAGTCTTTGTGATTTATACTATCATCCGTTGCAATAGAATCACTAACATCAAAATATCTTTGGTCAATGTTATTTCTCATCACACAAATACGAGGAAGCGGAAGAGTTTTTAAACCCTCTACAAGTAAAAAATCAAAATCATCAAAAATATCTATAAGTGTATCTATAGAAGATGTTTGTTTTTTAAATATTGTAGTTTTATTTGGAGATACAACTGCTACATCTGCACCTGTTTGAGAAAATTTAAAACTATCTTTTCCCTCTTTATCAAAAGTAGCTTTATCTTTTGGATCGTGTTTAACTATTGCTACTTTATAACCTTTATCTTGAAGTATATTTGATACTTTTATAATAAGTGTTGTTTTACCACTATTTGAAGGACCAGTAAATGCTACTGCTAATCTTTTTTTATCATTATTCATAAGGTGCATTATATCTAATTTGGTTTAAA
>JAYEPG010000060.1:0-2833 GCA_034723795.1 Campylobacterota bacterium | reverse complement strand
CTCTTCTTTTTGCGTCATTATAAAATTTTCCTATATATTAAAAACTTGCCCATTCATCATCATTAGAATTACTAATAACTGGTTTGATAGGTTGTTTAACACTATTTTTAACTATATTTTGTTTAGATACAGTTCTTTTAATCTCTTTTCGAGGAAAGTTCGCTTCGTTACCGCTATTCGCTACTTTTGCTTTAACATTCTCTTTTCCATTAAACTCTTTTTCATTTACACTTTGAACTATCAATGAAGAGATTGTATTTGTTTGTTTAGCAATATTATTTGTTTGAGATGCAATAGAAGCATTCTCTTGTGTTTGTCTATCTAAAGAGTTTATAGCATCATTTATTTGAACTATACCACTTTTTTGCTCTTTTGATGCTATTTCAACACCTGAGATAAGTTCTAATGTTTTTGAAATTGATTCATTAAGATATGTGTAGCCTTCTATCATCTCATCTGCAATTTTTTTACCACTATTTGCTTTGTCTGTTGCATTAGCTACTAAAGCTTTAATCTCATTTGCTGCTTCTGCAGAACGTGAAGCAAGATTTCTAACCTCTTGAGCAACTACGGCAAAACCTTTTCCAGCTTCTCCAGCTGTTGCAGCTTCAACAGCAGCATTAAGAGAAAGAATATTTGTTTGGAATGCTATTTGATCTATTACTGAAATAGCTTCATTGATAGCTGTTACTTCAGTATTTATCTCATCCATAGCTTGTGTAGTTTGGTTTGCAAGATTTTGACCTTTTGAAACTGAATCTTTAACTTCATTTCCATGATTTGCCATCTCTAATACATTTTGAGTATTGTTTGATATATTGCTTGTCACTTCATCTAAAGCAGCTGCGGTTTCTTCTAAAGCAGCTGCTGCTTCATTTGAATTTTTATTTAATGTATCAACATTTGATAATAATATATTTGAACTATCTCCAAGTGTTAGACCATTTTGTTTATTTTCAACAAGCATATGTGTTATAGCATTTCTTAATTTATTTATATCCTTAACTAAAAGTTCAAATACTCCAGCTTTTTCAATATTCTCAATAATTAACTCATTTCTATAATCTAAATGTGCATACTCTTCAAGTACTTTATTAACGTCTTCAAAATGATTTTTTGTAGCATTTATCATCTCGTTTACACTATCTTTAAATACCTCTAATGATTTATTTGTAGTATGCCCCTCTATTTGCTCAGCATACCACCCTTTTGCAACTTTATCCATTGTCTTTTTGGCATCATTTATTAGTTGCTCATCTTGTTCAATTAATTGTTTAGTTTTAACAATATTTTGATTTACAACTTTAGCAATATTTCCAATCTCATCTGCTGAACTATCATCTAGATGTTCAATAGTAGTTGACTCTTTATTTAAGTATTTAAAAAAGCTAAGGATACCATGCTCAAAATTTTTAAGTGGATTTATGATTATTTTATTTGTAATTATATTAACTAAAAACATTATAACTAATATTATTATAAATGCTTGAATAATAAATGATATTATAATACTATTTATTTTATTTGATGTTTCCTCTTCCATAGCCTTAACTTTATCTTCAATCTCATCAACATAAGCACCAGTACCCACTATCCAATTCCAATCCTTAAATATCTTAACATAAGAAAATTTTGGCTGGGGTTTATCTTTTCCAGGTTTTGCCCATGCGTATTTTACAAGTCCACCTTCTGTTTTTTGTTGTGAAACTTTTACCATTTCATTAAATAGATATACGCCATTTGGATCTTTTACATTTGATAAATCTTTTCCATTTAAAGATGGTTTTAATGGGTGCATTATCATTTTTGGTTGAGTATCATTTATCCAAAAATATCCATCTTTACCATATTTCATACCTTCTATTGATCTTAATGCTTCACTTTGTAGGTGTGCCGTAACATCTGTGATATATGCACCAGTACCTATAATCCAATTATATGGTTTAAAAGTTTTAACATAAGATACTTTTGGTAGTTTTTTCCCATTTAAGTTTTGTGTATATGAAACAAAACCTTCTCCTAATTTACCTTTTTGAACAAATTCATCCCAATGTTTTACACCTTTTTTATTTTTACCTATAAGATGTTTTTTTAATGGATGCATTATAATTGTTGCATCAAAATCATTAATCCAAAAGTAACCATTTTTACCATATCGACTTGTACTTACAACAAATTTTATTTTATTTTTTAGTTCTTCTTCTGGAATTTTATTTTTGAATTTTTCATAAATTAGTTCAATAGTATTAAAAACTTGTGAACTATGAGCCATTAAATTATTTTCTACCTCTTCTTGAACCTTATCTTTTGCACCTCTTTGATAAAAAGTATCTATAGTATTTAATGCAACTGATACATAGTTTGCTAGCTCTTTTTCTTTTGTTTCATAAGCTTCTTTTTTATAGTGTTCTATGTTTGTATTTGATACACTATTTATAGTTACAATTGATTGTATTGCTAAGATACTAGTTACAATTAGTACAACACCAAAGATTATACTAAACAATTTAGACTTGATTGAAAGGTTTTTCATAAATTTACTCCAATTTAAAAATTGGTGTATTATAACAAATATAAGCTTATTAGAAAGCTTAAAATCATATTAATTTTGTAATTAAATTGTAATATTTAAGTTAAGTTATAAGGGCTAAGTTTTTTGAAAATTTAGCCCTTATAGTGTTATTTTTATTTAGTTTCTTTTTCCAACTCTTCAACCTCTTTTTCAAAAAGATCCTCTTGTCTTAAACTTATACCTTTCATATGTGTAACTGGAACACAAAAGGCTATACCATCTCCGCTTGTAGTGATATGTAGTTTTCTTATCATCTCTTTA
>JAYEPG010000059.1:8268-13880 GCA_034723795.1 Campylobacterota bacterium | reverse complement strand
TATCCATCTCCTCTTGAGTTAAAGTAGTTACACCTAAAGTAACTGCTTTGTCATATTTGCTTCCAGCATCTTCTCCGTATACTAGATAGTCTGTTTTTTTAGATACAGACCCAGATACTTTTGCTCCAAGAGATTCTAGCTCTTTTTTAATGATTCCTCTACTTGCGCTCATAGTTCCCGTTAAAACTATAGTTTTATCTTTGAATGGGTTTTGAGTTACTTCTACTTTTTCTTCTATTGTTGGTTCAATAATAGAAAAAAGTTTTTCCACTAAAGGTTTATTTACTCTTATAAATTCTAATAAACTATTTGCCATTTGCTCACCAATACCATCAAGTTCTATTAACTGCTCAAAAGTTACATCTAAGATATTAAGTCCAAATTCTAAACATATTTGTCTACTTGCTACTTCACCTATATGTTCAATCCCTAAGGCATTTATAACTTTGTATAACTCTTTATTTTTTGTAGCTTTTATTGCATTTAAAAGGTTGTTTATCTTTTTTTCTTTAAAGCTTTCTAGCCCTTCTAAATCTTCATATTTTAGTTTATATAAATCTAGCACATCAAATATCTTTTGTTTACGAACTAGAAGTTCAACTATTTTTATACCTAAGCCATCTATATTTAAACAATTTTTACTAGCAAAATAGATGATGCTATTTACTACACGACTAGGGCAATCCATATTTTGACATTTTATTAAAATACCTTCATCAAAAAGTTCTGCATCACAAGTAGGGCAAGTTATAGGTCGGATGATACTTTCTTCATCTTGCTCTCTTCTATCTTCAAGAACTTTAGTAATCTTAGGAATAATATCTCCACTTTTTATGATGATAACTTTATCGTTGATTTTAAGACCCAATCTTTCTATCTCATCAAAGTTATGTAAAGTAGCTCTCTCAACTGTAGAACCATCTATGTGAGTTGGTTCTACTATAGCTACAGGGGTAATCACACCTGTTCTTCCTACTTGTAAAATTATCTCTTTTACTGTAGTTACTTTTTCAACTGCTGGGAACTTATATGCACATGACCATTTTGGGAATTTTACTGTGTATCCTAAATCTGATTGTGATTCTAATGAATCAATTTTTATAACCATACCATCAAGACCCATCTCAATACTTTCTCTTTGGGCTATTATTTCATGATAAACTACTTCAATCTCTTCTACAGTTTTACAAATTTTTACAATAGGTGGTCTTTTAAATCCTAAAGAAAAAATAAACTCCATAACTTCACTACTTTTTTCAAACTCTAAACTGTTTTCTCCCACACCCCAAACTTGAAAAAATAGTTTTCTTTTAGCAGTAATAGTTGAATCTAGTTGTCTTAAACTCCCTGCTGCTGCGTTTCTTGGGTTTGCAAAAGTTGGTTCATCATTTTTTATTCTTTCTTGGTTGATTGTATCAAAGTCATCTTTTTTTATCACAACTTCACCACGAATCTCTATCGTTCCATCATAAGGTATTTGAAGTGGAATAGAGTGGATTGTTTTTGCGTTTTGTGTTATATCTTCACCTATTGTACCATCACCTCTTGATATGGCTTGTTTTAATAATCCATTTTCATAGATAATATTTAAACTTGCACCATCAAACTTTGGCTCACAAACAAAACTCATATTTTCAGTAACCTTAGAAGCTCTTTTTATCCAATCTTCTAACTCTTGTGTATCAAAAATATCCTCTTGTGACCACATACGGCTTAGATGTTTTGCTTTGTTAAAACCATCAGAAACTTCTCCTCCTACTCTTTGTGTAGGTGTATTTGGGTGAGTTAATGTAGGGTTTTGTTCCTCAAAAGCTAAAATCTCTCTGTTTAGTTTATCATACTCTTCATCTGTTGCAATTGGGTTATTGTTTACATAATATGCTGTTGCGTAGTTTATAAGTTTTATTATATCTTGTTTGTACTGTTCGTGTGTCATTTATTGTCTCATTTAATATTTCATTTTATTTTGGTATTATATCACATACAATACAATTTTATATAAAAAATAGGAAGTTTAAATATGAGTTATGGAGATATTTTTATAATAGGATGGAATCTAAACGCTTTGATGTTTATATTAAATCTTATTTTGGCAATAGGTGTTTTAAAATCAAATGATCCCGCGTCATTATCTAAAGAGAGTGAAACATTAAGAGAGTTAAAAGAGGAGTTTGATAGCTATTATCCATATAGAAGATATGATACTCTTCTTACATACTTTATCCCATTTACAGCATTTTTTAGAGTATCATTTAGAATGATTGAGATGAAATCATTTTTTGATAAAAATGAGGGTACAAGGATGTATGACTTTATGATATATAAATACCAATCAGATATAAACAGAGTTAAAAATAAATAGTCTCTATTTACAAATTATTTTAACTATTTTTCTATCTATTTAAACTTTGGATTGAAATTCTTTTAACCATTTTATCTGATGCAATATAAGCATCTTTATATATTTTTTTTATTTCTTTTAATGTTGATTTTAATTTGTACTTTTCAATATTTACAGCATACATAATATAATGTTTTTGTTTTGTTTTATATACAAATATTTTATAAGATTTAAATCTTTTAGTTATTCTTTTTACACTTTTAAAACTTTTTGTAAATGCGATAGTGATAGCTTTTTTTGTAGGATCAATAGTAGTGTTTTGTTTAACTTTTTTTATATACTTACTATATCGTGAGTGTTCTTTAAAATATTTTATATTTAGACTAGACTCCTCTTTTATACTAGGAAACTCTTTTTTAAGAGTCTCTAAAAGATAGTTTATCTCATCTTGATCAAGATTTATAATATACAAAGAGTAATAATAATTATTTAAAAGTTTTGTACCTTTTATACTCTCTAAATATAAATCATTATTTTTAAATCTTTTTATAAGTTTATTGGCATTTTTATTGTTTTTTATATTTGTTAGAAAGAGGGCTTTTTTATCTGTTCTTATATTTGGTTTTGAGTTTTTTTTGTTATGTTTACTAGTCTCTTGTATGGTATATAAGCTTTTAAAATATTTTTTATTTTTATCATCACTTACTTTAGTAACAGTAACAGCATCTGTATCATTTGCAAATAATATAAGTTGGAATGATAAAATAATATATATAAGTTTCATCTAATGATTATATATATTTTTTAATTAAATCACTCTTTATTTAGATAGGGTCATCTCATATACCCAGTTTTGCAGCATATACATATCCTCATATATTTTAAACGCACGATCAAGTATATCTTGTGAAAAAAATGTATCATCAATAGGATATGTTTTATATGAAAACATTGCACCATATAAAGATAAGTGTCCATATTTACAATCTTTTGGAAACCCTTGAGGCAATCTTTTAAATTTTGGCTCAGGGAACATATAACCTTTTTGTTTTAATTCTTCAATTATATTATAAAGTTCAACTCTATGTTTTTCAACTTTTATATATTCTCTATATGTTTTAAGTAGTTCAGGTTTAAAGTTTCTAATCCCTGAAGCGATAAAGTATTCATCTTTATCATAATGCATATAGAAACTACTACTTTGCATTCTATGTCCTAGCCCTTGCCAAAAAAGAAGACCGATTTTTGACTTCATGGGTGTCTTATCTTTGCTAAATCTTACATCTCTATATATTTTAAATAAACTACCACTAACTTTTGGCTTGGCTTTTATTGTAGGTACTAAAATTTGAAGAGTTTCACCCATATCTTCAATAAAGTCAATATTTGGTTCATTTATATATTGTTGCCATATATGACGGTTATCTTCAAACCAAATTTTTGTATTGTTCTGTTCTAATTCTTTTAGGAACTCTATGCCTTTTTTACTAAATCCATTAAATCTCATATATTTAAATTTTAGTCTATAATATACTGTTCAAATTCAGTTTTTAAATAATTATTATCTCTAATTATCCATCTTTTAAATGCAGTAAAAGATGAACGATTACTCAAATGTTCTTTAATTTTAATTAAAAAATATTCTTTATCATCATTTTCAACATATTCAAAAAGTAATCTTTGAAAAATTAATATCTCTTTTAATAATAAATCTCTTAAATTACTACTTTCTAAAGTTTTTTGACCCGTGTGTTCACCATTAAAACATTTTTCTAACAGTTCTTTTGTTTGTGTAGCTTTAATAGATGGAATTAAAATATCAAATACTGGTTTTTCTTTTGGCATTGGATTACAATAGTAGTGTAAAGAGGTATCAACATTATCTGTTAAAATAGTACAATTTAATAAATTATTATAATCATTTGATTTTATATTATTACAATGGCTACAACTAAGAAAAAGATTGTTCCAATCAAGTTTTAAAGTTTCATCACCTTGATGAGCTATAAAATGTTCTACATTAATATCTTTTGGTGCTTTCTCTTCACAAATATAACACTTATTATGAAAATCCTCTGTTAATCTTTGCACAATCTCAGGAGTATTGTGACTTTTTGTTATAGTTGGTGATGGTTGAGATTTTTTAAAATAAATCATTATTATCTCTTGTTTAAATCATTTAATAATATTTCATTTATTTTTACTGCCAATTCATCTGCCATAAAAGTTGGTAAGCTTTTAAAATATCTTTTAAATTCAAAATATTCATCTTGTTCTGATTCATTTAATTTATTTATTTTTGATAACTCTTCAAATCTTTCTAATTTATCTTTAATCTCTTGTGAATATTTATCACTATCAAAATAACTTTCAATAAGTGCGTCGTAAGAATAATCAGATAAATCTTCTGTAATAAAGTTCTTTTCTAAATCACATATTACAGCATTTGATAATGAAGACAAAACAAAAGGGCTATGAGTAGTTACAATAAATTGTATTTTCGGGAAAAAATTAACCAAGAAAGGTAAAATCTTTTTTTGTAAATCTACATGTAAATGTGTTTCAATCTCATCTATTAAAACAACACCTTGCATATTATAAGATTGTATATTGTGTGCTTCCATCCTTAAAATAAGTTCAGTTAATATTGCTAACAAAGAAGAATATCCATCTGAAAGTTCATTTAATCCAAAACTTTTGCCTTGATATTCAATTTTAAAATTTAACTCTTCACTATAATATTTAAGTTTTAAATTTTCTTCGTTAAATAATACTTTTAAAGTATTTTCAAAGTTGGTAAACCATTTTCCTATTTCAGTTGCTTTTTTACCATCTCCATCAAATTTATCATTTAGCATATCTGTTCTTTTTTTAACCATATATTCAATGAATTGCCTATGAAGTTCTCTTGTGTCGGTTGTGTTGTTTGTATTTAATTGTATATTTTTTATAGATGTAGATACCGTTGGTATATTTTCTCTTTTTGATTCAAAATAAGCAACTATAAACGGTAATTTCTTAAAATCAAAAATATCTTGATTATTATTTATAGTTATTGTTAAATCTTGTATTTCAAGCATATTCTCAATAATTAAGTTATTAAATAGTTTATTAATAGCATTTAATATTGTTGTTTTACCACTTCCATTTTTACCAGTAAATATTAAATGTTTCCTTGTATCTTTACTTAAAGGTATATCTAACTTTTGTATATGTTTATTTTCTTTTATCTCAATTTTCTCTATAAAGTAATCATTCATTTGGTTCTCCA
>JAYEPG010000059.1:0-8168 GCA_034723795.1 Campylobacterota bacterium | reverse complement strand
CCATTTTTACCAGTAAATATTAAATGTTTCCTTGTATCTTTACTTAAAGGTATATCTAACTTTTGTATATGTTTATTTTCTTTTATCTCAATTTTCTCTATAAAGTAATCATTCATTTGGTTCTCCATTTATATATACATACACACTTTTTATGTTAAAAATGTATTTTATCAAATTTTATATAATTTATTAGTAAAAGCCTTAAATAAAGTATTTATAATTATTAAATCTTAATTAGTGTACAATTTGCCTTATGAAAAGTACAAAAAAAAATATAATGATTTTAAGTGTTGTTGGATTTGCTAGTTTATCTATTTTATTTAGTGGTTGTAGTAGAACTGCTACTACAGGATTTCAAAAAGATCCAATATATGCACAAAACTTACAATACACAAAAGTTGGAAAAATAGTTAAAAATAATGAAGTTGAATTTCTTGTAAATGTAACTTATTTAAACTCTGCTGATAGTTCAAAATGGAATAATGATAGACAAAACTTTTTAGTAGGAACATATATCACTAATAAAGATGATACAACATATGAAGCAACAGTAGATAATCTTGAGCCATTATTAATAGAAGATATTGATAAAGATGACAATATGTATCAACATATTGCACTTTTAAATAAATGGGCAGATTATAAAATCTTATCTTTTAGTGATAATAACACTACAAATGTTGTTTTAAGATATTCAAGTTCAAATGATAACAACGTAAGTTTATCTTTTATAAAAGAGTAAGCTAATCTAAAAAAGAAGCTTAATTAACTATATTTAGTAGTTTATTAAAACTTACTTTCTCTTGTTTATTGATATGATTTTGATATACAAAGTAGTTTGTTAAAACTTTTTTACCGTATTTTTTAGTCTCATCATAAGGAAGTAGTTCCATACTTAAGTATGGCTCATATTTACCTTTTTTAAATAGTTCACTTTTTAAAAGTCTTTTAGTAAATCCAATTCCACCATTGTAAGCATAAGCAATAAATAAAGGATGATTTAATCTTTTGCTTAAATATTTAAGATGATGAGAAGCATACTTTAAATTTACTTTAGGGTTTAGCTGATTATCGATATTGTAATCCTCTTTTAACTCTTTAGCAATAGCACGACTTAAAAAAGGCATTATTTGCATCACACCCATTGCATAAGCACTAGATATTGAAGTTGGTATGAAACGGCTCTCTTGTCTTCCTATTGCATATATTAAAGATTGTTTATCTTTTGATAGCTTATTTATATAGTGATCAAATGGTGTTACAAAGTATGAGTTTTTATATCTGTCATATCTCTCTTTTACAAAAGCTAGATGCCCTAAAGTGTCTTTTGTAGTAAAAAGATTGTTGTACTTTGAAAGTTTTTTATCATCCATTTTTTTGCTATCTTTTAATACTTTTAACCAATTAAAAGGGATAGTTGTATCAAATAAATTTGTTTTATCTATTTTTTCTTGTTTGATATTAAAAATAATATTATTCAACTCTTTATTTTTACTTTTCATAATATTATTTGCATAAAGCGAATATAGGTTTATATCCCAACTTTTAGCCAACATATCAAGATATTTTTTATCTTTTGTTAGTTTATATTGCCAAAATGTTATATTGTCTTTTTGCATTTTATAGTATGCTTTTGTATATGCATTTTCTAAATAAATAAGTGCTAAATCATCTTTTTTATGACGTATTGCATTTATTGCAAGATGGAAAACTGCTCTATAGCTTAAGTTTTCAGGAGTTAAGTTTAGTAATGATATTTGAGCTTTGTTCATTTTTAAGTTTGTAACAATTAGTTTAATTGTTTGATCAAACTTTTTATCATCTCTTAGCTTTTTAAATGTACTTAATGAAAAGTATTGATTAAAGTGCTTAACTCTATACTTTCCTCCAACTTGATTAAAAGTGTTAAAAAAAGTTTCAATATCGCTTTGTTCTAAAGTTTTAAAAGGTATTGGTGAGTTTAAAATTTGGAGTTTTTTTGATAAGAGTGGATACTCTTTTTCTACTTTATTTATAATTTTGTTCAAACTATTTTTTGAAAGTTTTGTCGCATCATATACGCTTAGTCCAGCTTCTATACAATAAGGTTCTTTTGTTAATAAATCTTTTGTTTTAGATCGCATACATGATTTATAATCTTTTAGTATATCATCATTTGATTTTGAAATATATCTAAAAAGTATTTTATTGTTTAGTCTGTTTACTTGTTTAATTGCTTCTAATGCTTGAGTTGATGTGATATTTTGATCTAAATATCTCCATATATAAAAATCTTTAGCGATACTCTTTGGCTGTTGTTCTAGCCACGACATTGTTATAGTGTCACTTGCAAATATATTTATACTCAATATTAAAAATAATAATTTTTTCATATTTAATTGTACAAAAAGTTATATTAAAAATTTATTGAAAAAAATATATAGAAGTTTAAATTAAAATTTCTAATGCATCTTCAGTTTAATAGTAAAAGTTGAAATTGGAGCAGTTGATTCTAACTCTAAAGTCCCTTCGTGTTGATTTATAATATTCTTTGCAATATGTAACCCCATACCAAGTCCACCTGAATCTTTCTCTTTAACAAGTGGTTCAAAAATCTTTTTTTGTTTAGACTTTTCTATTCCACCAGCATTGTCAGTGAAATCAATTCTTATATGTGATAACTCTTGCTTAATAGATATATCTAAACTATTTAGTTTTAAATCCTCTTTTTTTACTAATTCATCTAAGGCATTATCAATAATAATCATAAAAACATGGTTTAAACTTTTTACATCAACTTTTGTTTTAAATAGCTCTATTGTTAAATTATCATCGAAAATTGAGTGCCCATTTAAAGTACAGCTAGTGATTTTTTTTATCTTTTCTTTATATGGGTTTAATGCTTCTAAAATTATTGGATAGATATTTTGATCTTCTATTTTTTTAAGTTTTGTACTAGTTAAATAGTGTAGTGAGTTTGTAATATATTTTATATTGTCAATACTTTTATTTACTTTTTCTAAATCTTGTGTTAAGTATTCTTTGGATTCTTTATCTTCTACAGTTTCTATCTCATACCCTATTAGTTCTAATCCACCTTTGCAAACAGTTAGTGATGTGTTTATCTCATGTGTTAAACCTGAAGATATATTTTCAAGAGCATCTAGTCTTTCATTTTTTACAAACTTATCTTCCATATCTTTTATTTGTGTAATATCTTTTTGAATTGAGAGGAAGTTTACTATTTTACCTGTAGAGTCTTTTATAGGTGAAACAGTCCATCCTACTTGGTACGTAGTACCATCTTTTTTATAGTTGATATTGTTGCCTCTAAAAGATTCACCTTTTAGACATGCTTCTTTTAGTTTTTGAGTCATATCTCTTTTTGTTTTTGGACCTTGTAGTATATATGGTGCATGTCCAATAATCTCATCTAGTGTATAACCAGTCATCTCTAAAAAAGCTGGATTTACAAATTCAAATTTTAAGTTGTCAAAATCTGCATTTGTAATTGCAATAACATTGGTAGACTGTAAAAAAATATTTTCTAATAGTTGTTCATTTGGTAAGTGTAAATTATTCATAAAAGTATTATAACTTTTATTTATTAAATAAGTCTTATAATAGTCTTCTAAATAACCAAAAATCTTATTATTGATTCTTTATAAAAGGAAGAAGTTTTTCAATACAAAGTCCCATTGCTGTAGTTTCATACCCTATAACATTTTTAATATATGGTTTACAAAAACCTTCAACCATAATAGCACCTGCTTTACCCATACACTCTCCACTTGTTATATAGTTTTCCATATCTACTTTATCAAATTTTGAAAAAATATAAGTTGTAGTTGTTATATCAAATATATATGTATCTTTTGATTTAAAAATCATACAAGTTATAATCGATACTTCATTGTTGCTTTGAAGATTTAACATATATCTTGCATCATCTTTATCTTTTGCTTTTCGAAGTAGTTGGTTATTTGATGTGACAACTGTATCTGCTACAAGTAGTGGCATATCATCACACCCATATTTTTCATATAACTCATCAAACTTCCCTTTAGTTGCAATTTTTACAAACTCTTTTGGGTCTTTTGTAGTTATTTGTTCTTCATCAAAACTTCCACCTTGTTGAATAAATTCTATATTGTTTTGTTTTAGTATTAATGCTCTTGTTTGTGAATTTGAACCTAGTCTTATCATCTATTTAACCTATATGTATAAATTTTTAGAAATATATATGCAATAATTATAGCTGCAATTGTACGAATAGCAATAACCATTGTAAAATCAGCTCCAAATATTACAAAAAGTAAAGTATCTTCAATAATAGCATGGCAAATCATAAGAAATGTTCCTATATAAAAAAGGTCTTCTTTTGAGATAGTTCCACTTTGTGCCTCTTTTATAAGTATACCAGCACCATAAGTTATACCTAAAAAGACACCAACAAGTAAAGAGAAACCTTTACTTACATTTTTTTCACTTTGTTTTATAAACTCTCTAGTTTTAATAAAATCCATTATAAATATAAGAGTTATAATAAGTGCAATAATTTTAATACTTAAAACTACAGCACTACTTAAAGAACCAACAATAAGAGATGAAAAACTATCATAAGTAGTTTTTTCAAATACAGCACTTGAAAGTGTAGCTTCAAACCAACTAGAAGGCATCAATGAAACTAAAAAAGCTACAAATAAACCTACAAAAAATCTTAAAGAATATGAGTATATATTTGATATACCAATCTTTTTCATAATAACACTCTCTACTACAAGTGAGTGACAAATACCTAAAAATACAGCCAATATAGACCACTGATGAGGTGTTAAATCTAAAGGTGCAGCAAATGCAACTGCCGCATAAAGATTTAAAAATATACCACTAATTATAGCCAATGAAGTTTGGGCAGGAAGTCCAATAAGTGAAGTAAAAGGCTCAATTAAAAATGAGATATATGATAAAGTATTGTAAAAGTATAAAATATCTGCAATGATATAAATAGGGATAACAAGTTTTAAAATAATCCACGCGCTATGCAATGATGTTTTTAGTGTTTCTTTATAGTTCATAAGTGAAATTATACATAAAATTTATTTTTTTAACTTGTATAAAACAAACTTTTAGAAAAATAAAGTTAAAATTTTTTATTAAAGGATATAAGATAAAGCATTTATATACAAATGATGGAAAATTATTTGCACAATTAAACTATAGTAAAGATTTCTTTTGGGATTATACAAAACATTCTCATGATATGTTAAGTTTATCATGTGTAAAGCAAGGGAAAATCAATATAGACTATATGAATGATGGGGTTGAAACATTAACAACAAATAAAATTGCTATATTTAACAAACACCAAGTACACTGTTCTAAACAAAGTGATATTAAAGCAATAGGGTTATTATACATTATATTTAGATGAGAAGTGGTGTTATGATTTGCAAAAGAAGATATGTCCAACTTTAGATATTGTTAGACCAATTGATATAAATATAATTGATGATAAAAATACATATAAACAGTTTTTAAATATATGTATTGATACAGAATCTAATTGTATTGAGAATGAAGTATCTGTTATAGAAACTTTTATATATAAAATATTTGAAAAGTACTGTGACTTTAAAGAACAAGAAGAAAATAACTGTAACAATGCAAAAATAGTAAATGATGTAAAACAATATATTTTATCAAATCTTGATCATAATATATCTTTAGGAGATATAGCTACATATACAGGATATAATAGTACATATATAAGTAGAATATTTAAAAAAGAGTTTGGAATAACCCCTCATGCTTTTATGCTTAATCAAAAAATAAATATTTCACAAAAAATGTTGTTGAAAAACAACTTGATTGTAGATGTTGCAAGTGAAGCTGGATTTTATGATCAAAGCCATTTTGTAAGAAATTTTAAAAGAGTTTTTGCAATAAGCCCCAGTGAATATAAAAGTTGATTTTATGCAAAATGTTAAAACTATATTTTAAATATCATTTCAATACAACCTTTGGACTGATTTTTAAAACTATAGCATGATTTATTTTTTTCTCTAAATTAACTTTAATATATTCCATATCGCTATAGGTTAGTGACTTAGAAGAGATAGTCTCTATATCTAATTGAACTATATTATTTTTGATATTAATATCTAAAATATTAATATCAACATATGTATCTTTAATCATTATCTTATCTACAGATTCTAATTGATTTATATAATTATTTTTCTCAATCATATTTATAAAAGAAAACAGAAGAGGAATGGTAATTATAATCATCATGATAGTAGTATAAAAGATACCTTTTTTAGCTCTTTTTACAGGTGAAAACCCAAGAACTATAAAAGTAAGTGCCGCACTTAATGTGATACCAACTAAGTTAGTAATAAAAAGTAAAAAAGATCCATATATTATATTAAAATCCATAAGTCCTATACCAATACCTGTAACACTTAAAGGTGGTACAAGAGCAACTGCTATAGCAACTCCAGCTAAGGATTTTGAAATATTTTCTTTTGAACTTGCATACGCACCAGCAATTCCTGAAAAAATAGCAACCATTAGGTCAAGAAGGTTTGGAGATAGTCGACTTTGCATCTCATTTGTAATAATATTAAGTGGGATAAAATAGGTAAATATACATGAAAAAAGAAGTGCCATACTTATTCCATAAATTAAAGTTTTAATACTATGTTCAAGCATAAATTTATCTGCTCGAATAACACCCATAGATAAAGATATAATTGGTGACATCAAAGGTGCTAAAATCATAGCACCAATGATAACAGGAGCAGAGTTTGCAAACAGTCCAGTAGTAGCTAGTAAAGTACTCAATATCATCAATGTCAAAAAAGTATATGAAAACTTAGCACTATCTCTAAGGTTTGTAAATAAATCTTTAAATTCATCATCACTAGCTTTTGCAAAAAGTGGTAACTTCCCATCTATTAAGATACTACTAACTTCTTCATTTGGCAATGAGTTTATCTTTATAGTATCTTTTACATCTTCACTATTTGCATTACCCCTTACATACTTTTCTAGTTTTCTCCCTAAGTAAATATTTATACTATCTTTTAAAACCTCAAGACTTATCTCTTTTGTACTTAAGTTAACTCCATCTAAAGAATAATCCATAGGTTTGGTTGCAACTATATCTAGCTTAGAACTTTTTATAAAGCCTAAACTTTTTGGCATAGATAATATTGTGATTTTTTGATAAAAATATATAGATATCAAATACCAAATATATGATATAAGTGAAGTGGGTGCAAGAACAAACGCATTTAGTTTACCATCATGGATAGATAGATATTCGCTTATTGTAGATTTTTCATTTACTATTGTATGTTCAAGTATAGTTATACCAGATGCTGCTGTTTGTATTTTTGTATCTTTTGAAGTGGTAATAGTGTAGCTTTTATACTTTATATCTATTAAGTTATTAAAAAATATTTTTACTTTTTCAAGTTTACTTTTTTTATCATAGTTTATTCTATTCATACCGTGCATATCGCCTATAGTAATAGAGTTGAAAGTTATAAGTTCATTACATTTTAACAGATCAATTTTACTTAAAAGCTCATTGTTAAATGTATCATCGATTGCTTCAAGTAAATTTGTAGATATACCATAGTTTTTTATACACATTGGGCAATTGTCATTTGGTAATATACCAATATTAATATCACTATTTATATAATGTAAAAAGAAGTTTTTGATCTCATTGTCATTAAGATATAATAGATACAGTCCATGTTTTGGTATCTTCTGTAAAATCTCTGATACTTGATATATAGATGGTGTAACATTATATTTATTATTTATATATTCTGTTATTTTATTTAAGTGTTTATTTTCTTCTTTGTTTGCAACTATTATATATATTTTATTTTGCAATTTTAATACCTTATTGTTTTTAATTAGATTATATTATTTCATAAAAGTGATTAATATAAGAGAAAATATTATATAAACTTACAATGTCATTTTGTAATATTGTCTTATTTTCTTGGGTATTATCTTGTATAAAAGTTGATTTTATACAAGGAAATAAGACTATTTTATTATATACTATAAAATATAGAATAAAAAGGTAAAAGATTTAATGAAAACAATAAAATATAATAATCAATTTATAATCCCATCAAAAGTAGTATGTATTGGTAGAAACT
>JAYEPG010000058.1:0-14047 GCA_034723795.1 Campylobacterota bacterium | reverse complement strand
TTGAAAAAATATACTAGATTTTCTTTTAAACTTTTATAAACAACACTTTAGATAAAATATCTACATTTAATAAAACAATTAAGGGTAGATATTTGAATAAATATTATTATGAGCTTACAATTAAGCCAAATTTATATTATGAATTATTTTTAGATTTAGTTTCAAGTTTAACTCAAGAGGCTATAGAGGAATCAAACAATACAATAATTATACGAAGTGAAGATGAACTAGATGCAATAGAATCTGGTATGATTGCTTTTGTAAAAGAGTTGTCAACTGCATTTAATACTGAAATATTATGTGAAACAATTAATGAAAAAAAAGAGAATCAAGATTGGATAAAACTATATCAAGATAGTGTTCAGCCAATTGAAGTTGGAAATTTTTATATCCATCCAAGCTGGAATGAACCAATAGATGGTAAAGTAAATATTGTAATTGATCCAACTTTAGCTTTTGGTTCTGGTCATCATGAAACAACAAATGAGTGCCTAAGAGCATTAGAAAAATATGTTAAAAAAGATGATGAAGTTTGTGATGTAGGTACAGGAAGTGGTATCTTAGGGATTGCAGCTTCAAAATTAGGTGCTAAAATAGATATATGTGATACTGATATAGTTGCTGTTGAAGATGCAATTAAAAACTTTACTACAAATAGTGAAGAGGTTAATGAGTATTGGGAAGGTTCTGCAAATACAACTTCAAAAACATATGATGTTGTAATTGCAAATATTGTGGCTGACGTATTGGCAATGATTTCAAAAGATATTAAAAAAATCACAAAAAATAACGGTATCATAATATTATCAGGTATTATGGAGCAACATAAACACAAAGTACTTAAAAAATTTAATGACTGTGAAATAATAGAAGAGTTACAACAAAATGAATGGGTAACTTTAGTAGTAAAAAAGGGAAATAATGAGTAATAAACAAAACAATAACAACAATAATGATAATAACAATAATCCAAATGGTTTTTTTGATAAAAACCCAATTGTAGTATTTGTAATATTTTCTATTGTTACAATAATGGCATTTAAAAGTTTCTTTCCAGAAGATGCAATGAATGTTAATGGCGGAACACCAGCATATGGACAAACAGTAAATAAGAGTATTGCATATTCTGATTTAAAAAGATTGATAGCAAATGGTGAAATAGAGTATGTAGGTATTGGTGATACAACGATAAAAGCTGTTAGTAAACCTCAAGGTGGAACTACAACTACATATAGAGCAAGAAAAGTTATCCCTGATAATACACTTATCCCTATGTTAGAACTTCAAGGTGTAAACTATGGTGGAGTAAATGAACAAAATCTATTAGCAGATATGTTATTTGGTTGGGTTTTACCTCTATTTTTCTTCTTTGCAATTTGGATGTTCTTAGCAAAAAGAATGTCAAAATCTATGGGTGGTGGAGCTGGTGGAATTCTTGGTATGGGTGGTGCTAAGAAGATGATAAACAGTGAAAAACCAAATGTAAAATTTGAAGATATGGCTGGTAATCACGAAGCAAAAGAGGAAGTATCTGAGATAGTTGAATTTCTTAGAAGTCCTGATAAATATATCAATCTAGGAGCTCAAATACCAAAAGGTGTTTTACTAGTAGGACCTCCAGGAACTGGTAAGACACTATTAGCAAAAGCAGTAGCAGGTGAAGCAGATGTTGAGTTTTTAAGTGTGACTGGTTCATCATTTATTGAGATGTTTGTGGGTGTTGGAGCTTCAAGAGTAAGAGATCTATTTGAACAAGCAAAGAAAAATGCACCAGCTATTATTTTCATTGATGAGATTGATGCTATTGGTAAAAGTAGAGCATCAGGTGGAATGGGTGGAAACGATGAGAGAGAACAAACTCTAAATCAACTTCTAGCAGAGATGGATGGATTTAGTGGTGACGGTGCTCCTGTTATTATTCTTGCTGCTACAAATAGACCAGAGATATTAGACCCTGCACTGTTAAGACCAGGTAGATTTGATAGACAAGTTTTGGTTGATAAACCTGATTTAGAGGGTAGAATTGAAATTTTAAATGTTCACATTAAAGATGTAAAGTTATCTAAAAATGTTGATTTAAGAGAAGTAGCTGTTATGACTGCTGGATTAGCAGGAGCTGATTTAGCAAATATTATTAATGAAGCTGCTCTTTTAGCAGGACGTTTAGAAAAAGAATTTGTTGAATCAGAAGATTTTAAAGAAGCTGTTGAGAGACAAATTGCTGGACTTGAAAAGAAAAGTAGAAGAATAACTCCAAAAGAGAGAAGAATAGTTGCTTATCATGAATCTGGTCATGCACTTATTGCAGAAGTAACTAAAGGTGCTAAAAAAGTAAATAAAGTGTCTATTGTACCTCGTGGATTATCTGCACTTGGATATACTTTAAATACTCCAGAAGAGAATAAATACTTAATGCAAAAGCATGAGCTAATGGCTGAAGTTGATACTCTTCTTGGTGGACGTGCTGCTGAAGAGATATATATTGGTGAGATTAGTACAGGTGCAGGAAATGACCTTGAAAGAGCTACAGATATTATAAAATCAATGGCTACAATATATGGTATGAGTGATATTGATATAGCTGGTTTAATGGTTTTAAGTAAACAAACAAACCAATTTTTAGGTGGTGGTCAAACTTCTAAAGATTATAGTGATGAGATGGCACATAAATTAGATAATCATATTAAAAATACTTTAGAAGATAGATACAATGTAGTTCTTCAAACACTTAGAGACAATAATGAAGCTATGGAACAAATGACTGCAGAACTTTTAGATGTAGAGGTTATTACAGGAAAAAGAGTTCAAGAGATTATAGTTGAAAATGGTGGAATAGTATTTAATGATGAAGACTTACATCATGATAAAAGTGATGAAATAGAGGTAACAGAAGATACTAAAGCTGTTGATGAATCTAAAGAAGAGACTAAAAAAGATGAAGAGTAGTTCACTGATTTTAACTCAGGGGTATAAATATATTATTGCAATATTTATTATTGCAATAATTACTTCATTATTAGATTTTGATGTAGTAAGTGCTATTTTATATCTATTAACATTTTTCACTTTATTTATTTATAGAAACCCAAATAGGGTTATATTTAAAAATGAAAATGCCATTTTATCGCCTGTTGATGGTAAGGTAAGTGCAATTGATATTGAAGATGGTAAAAAAATTATTTATTGTAAAGTAACGCCATGTGATACTCATATAGTTAGATCACCATCAGATACAACAATAGAGATTAAAAGTTATAAAAATGGTTTAAATTTAAATCCAAATAGTTATAAAGCATCTCTTTTAAATGATCAAATAGTATTTAAACTTTCAAATTTAGAACTTAAATTAATCTCAGGAATTTGTAATCCTAAAATTGATTACACTGAAGATAAAAATGTTTTACAAGGTGAACCAATCGCCGTATTTATTGATGGTTTAGCTGTGATTACTGTTGAAAATAGTATACAATTAGATGTATCTATTGGTGATAAACTAACTGCTGGTCAGTCTGTACTGTTTAGTAAATAAATTTAATAATGGTATTTTAGAAACTCTTTTAAAGTACTATTATTGAACCATCTTGAACTTGTATTTTTTCTAAAAGTTCATACTCAAAAACTTCAGCACTATATAGTTCCATAGCTTCATCATAAGTTGGATTTGTTTTACAATACTCTATAAAATTGTCTTTGCTTTTTATCTCATTTTTACATCCAACAAAATCTTCAATAAATTTATCTATATTATAAATTGCTTTAGCTTTACCCTCTTGAAGTAATCTATTTGTACCTTCACTCTCATTTAATCTATGAGGTAATACATATATCTGTTTATTCATCTTTAGAGCATATTCAACACTTCTCATTGTACCACTGTTAAGGTCAGCTTGAGTTACTATTAAAATCTCTCCAAGTGCCACTACAACTTCATTTCGTAAAGGGAATGTGTATCTAGTGGCTGTTTGATTATTTTCAAATTGACTTAGTACTAATCCATTATTTTCTATATCTATAATAAGGTTTTTATTTACAGCAGGGTATCTAATGTCTAATCCTGTACCTGCTACAGCTATTGTATTAGATGTACCAGCTCCATTATGAGCAATGGCATCTACACCCATTGCTGCACCACTTACTATAGTTATATTATTACTTGATAACCCTTTAGATAATAGATGTGTAAATTGTTGAGTATATTGATTTGGTTTTCTTGTGCCTACTATTGATACTTTTCGTCTTTTTAGTAACTCTATATTACCTTTATAAAATATCTCTTTAGGATATTTTTTCATTAAGTCTAATTCAGCTATATGAAAATCTATACTTTTAATCATAGTGATTTTACAAATACTAGCTCAACACCTTTTAAAAGATGCTTTGATTCTTTTAGAGTACTAAATGTTATACTATAAGGGTGACCAATTGCTATTGCACTCCCATTTTTTTTAGCGATTGCAACAGCACGTTTAAGTTGTTTTTGTATATATTTTTTATCTTTTTTATTGTCTAAAAATATATTTCTTGTTAATACTCTTATATCATATTTCTTTGCAGATTCCAATACAACAGATTTTGCAGTTGTTTTACTATCTATAAAAGTATAGTTATACTTTTTAAGTACCTTTAGTAATTTATCCATAGCTTGTTTATTTGAAGTATATTTACTTCCTGTATGGTTGTTTATGAAAGTTGCTTTTGGATATAAACTTTTTAATGTTTTTATTTTATTATCAATTTTTTCAATACTATGACCAATATAAAGTGTATCCACCTCTTCATATCTATGACTACTAGCTTCTAAAGGTAGATGAATCATATAGTCATTTAGGTTGTTTGTAACCTTTGCAGAGTTTCTATGGTGTTTTGTAGGTGGTAAAAATGCCATATTTACAATATATCCAATATCCTGTATTCTTTTTATTTGATATGATGTTGTAACATCATCTATAATAACTGCAAGTTTCGGTAAACCCGTATCTTTTTTTATTATTGGTAAATCAACTTTTTCTTTTTTTGGAATCTCTTTTTTTACTAATTTAGGCTCAATCTCTTTTATAATTTCTTCTTGAACTAACTTCTCTTTTGATACTATGTTGTCACTAATTTGTTTTATATATGTTTGAGTTTCATCTTTATATTTAAATTTATCTTTTGATTCTACTTTTTTTTCATCTATATAAACTTGATTATCAATATTAGAAACATACTCTATTTCTAATGCTTTTGTCTTCTCTTCAAAATATTTTACTTTTTCATTTTTTGATATTTGATCTTCTATTATTAGTTGTTTTAGTTTTTCTTCTTTGATTTTTTCATTTTTTATATTATCATTTATTTTATTTTCATTTGCCATATATAGGTATCCTATAATAGTAAATGCAATAGCTGTAATAGCTACAAGTATATTGCTTAGAGCAAAAAGTTTAAATGGTTTTTTTTTAGATTTAGTGTTTTTTAAAGGGGGTTTTTTTGTTGTTGATTTTTTCATAATTTGAAGATATAAAAACCAAAGAGTTAAACTCTAATGGTTTTTTATTAAGATAACCTAGTTAGTATCTTGATCTACAATTTTACCTGCAGAGATCCAAGGCATCATATCTCTAAGCTTATTACCTGTTTGTGTAATAAGTTTTTCTTTATCATTTGCTCTTTCAGCATTCATTCTAGGGTATCCAGCTTGACCTTCTAAGATAAAGTCTTTAGCAAATCTACCATCTTGAATTTCAGTAAGAATATCTCTCATAGCTTGTTTAGACTCATCATTGATAACTCTTTTTCCAGAAACATAGTCTCCGTACTCAGCAGTATTAGAAATAGAATATCTCATATCAGCGATTCCACCTTCGAACATTAAGTCAACGATTAGTTTTAACTCATGTAAACACTCAAAGTATGCTAACTCAGGAGCATATCCAGCTTCTGTTAATGTTTCAAAACCAGCTTGAACTAAAGATGCAGCTCCACCACATAATACAGCTTGCTCTCCAAATAAATCAGTTTCAGTTTCATCTTTGAAAGTTGTTTCAATAATAGCAGTTCTTCCACCACCAATAGCAGATGCATAAGAAAGTGCTAACTCTTTTGTAGTTCCTGAAGGATTTTGACCAACAGCAATTAAATCAGGAATACCACCACCTCTTACAAACTCAGATCTTACAGTATGACCTGGAGCTTTTGGAGCAATCATTGTTACATTGATATTTGCAGCTGGTTTAACTCTTCCATAATGGATATTAAAACCATGACCAAATGCAATAGTAGCACCATCTTTTAAGTTTGGAGCTATCTCATTTTCATAAATTTCAGCTTGATTTTCATCTGGTAATAAAATCATAATAACATCAGAGCATGCTGTTGCTTCTGCTACAGTTAAAACTTCAAAGTTCTTTGCAGCTGCTTTAGCCCATGAAGAACCATCTTTTCTTAAACCAACACAAACTTCAACACCAGAATCTCTTAAGTTTTCTGCGTGTGCGTGACCTTGTGAACCAAAACCAATCATAGCTACTTTTTTTGACTTGATTAAGTCAATGTTACAATCTTTATCATAATATACGTCTAATGCCATATTATTTCCTTTTTTTAATTTATTTCGCGATTATATCGAAACGACCTTGGGAGTTTCCTGAAAAATTTATTAAAAAATAATAATTAATATGAATTTACGTTATTTGATTTTGGTAATTCTATCTTAAAACATGCTCCAATATACTGCTTATGATTAAAACTAATAGGGGTGTTTTTTACACTTAATTTACCATTCATATGTTTTTCAATAATATCTTTACTCATATATAAACCTATACCTGTCCCTTGAGATTGGTGTTTTGTAGTAAAGTATGGATCAAATATTTTTTCTAAAATATCATCTGGAATTCCACCAGCATTGTCATGTATATATATTGTATTTGTCTCTTTACTTTCATTATAACTTATATTTACGTATCTATCTTTTATATTATTACTAACAATAGCATCTTTAGCATTATTTAAAATATTTAATAATACTTGTGATAATTCACTAGGCATACCATAAGCCATAAGTGGAGTATTATCTTGTAAATTTGAAGATAATTCAATATCATATTCATTGTATGTTATATTTGTAATAGAGAGAGTTTTTTTAACTATATCCATAATATTAAAATTTATTTTTTCTTTATCTTCATGAAAAAATCCTCTAAAATCTTCAATAGTTTGTGTTAGAAAATCAACATAACCCATAATATTTGCATAAGATTTAGAAATGTCATCATTTGAAGTAACTCCTAATTGCATTTGAAGTTGCATACCAGATGCTGTTGTATTTATCGCACTTAAAGGTTGTCTCCATTGATGTGCAATATTTCCTATCATTTCACCTACAGCAGCAAATCTTGATTGTTGAATCATCTGTTTATCTTTCTCTCTTGCTTTTGTAGATTCTATGATAACTTTTTGTTCAAGATTTTCATTTAGTTCTTGTAGCTCTTTTGTTTTATTTTTAACTATTAAGCCTAGGTTCTCATTCATACTTGCCAATTTTATTTGTGAGTTAATCTCTTGAGTTATGTCATTTAATGTGATTATTACAACAGATTCTCCCGTTTCATCATCTAAGATTGTTTTAATAGCTTGTATAAGAAAATGGTGTTTTAGACCATTTTTTTTCATAATAACTTTAAAATGTTGATCTTGATTTAAAATAATGTGATCTAACCAACTTTTATCGTTATAATCTTTTTTTACAATATATTCATCATTAGGGATATTGTTTTCAAAAAAATCACATACACATTTATGTTTTGTCTTAAACTCTTCAAATGAATCAAATTTATTAAAAAACTTAATAAACTGTTTATTTGCTTCAATCATATTTACGTCATTATTTACAATAATAATATTAGATTGGGCATCTAAAATTGCCCTTATTGATCTTTCTTGTTTCTTTTGTTTGGATAATGTTTCATTTAAGTTAAGGTTTAAATTTAAAAGTTTTTGACTATCTTTATCAACATTCTTAGCAATAATATATCCAAAGATTAAAATAATAGAGATAATAAATAGCATAAGGTAAATCTTTAACTTTACATTATTCTCTTTTTCAATTTTTATTTCATCTTTTAATTTATTTAGGTCTATCTCCCATTTATATAAGAGTCTACCAATATTTTCTGAGATATGTGTAAAGTAAGCAGGTAATGATTTATAATATTTTTGCACATCTTTTACAGCATCGATTTTATATTTGTCTCTGTTTACTAAAAGTCGATTAATCTCTTTTAGTTTAATTGACAAGTTTACTAATTTTGGTGTTAAACCAATTGTTTCTAAAGAGAAGCTTTCTTTGTTTGTTTTTTTATAATTAATCACTTTAATAGTGTTTTGATGATCTGCAATATTTAATACTCTTGACCTCTGTATCTTACCACCAGCATCTAATACATTTATTGAGTCTTTAAGAGTTTTAATATCATTTTCTATTTTTTTAATAATCATATCTCTTGATTCTTGTTTAGTAGTTGTTGTTGCTAACTCGTGGAATAACGCTCTAATTTCAATAATATCATATGCTATGAGTTCTCCAATATATAGCTTTGCTTCTAAGTTTTTAGTTTCATTATTTAACTTATTTTCTAAATCAGTAAAAATTTTGTTTAATACAAATAAAGAGATAAATCCAAATATAAATATAGATATAAGTAAAATCAATTTTTTATGTGTCGTATTTGTTTTAGTAACTTTCAAAATAATTTACCTTTTTATAATAATCTGCTATGATTGTAACATAATACATCTTTAAGATGATGACCAACAAAGTTAGGAAAAGAGTGAAAGAGTTAGAAAATATATATAAAACACAAACCATACCAATAGTAAAATTTAGAGATGACAAGTATGTGTTAAATAGTAAATATAAAATAGGAAAAATAAAATTAAATAATAAAATAGCTATGCTAGAACTAAAGCAAAATAGTAATACAAAAATTTTTATAGAGTTTGATAGTTTAAATGGTGCATACAATGATGATAAGGTAGTAGTACAAATACTTTTTAATCCAAAAGGTAAAACAAAAGCAAAAGTAGTACATATTTTAGAATCATCAAATTCAACTATACTTGTATTTTGTCAAGATAAAAAGCTGTTTACAATAAAAGAGAGTGTACAAATAATCACAGAATCATTAGAGTTAAACAATGGTGATGTTGGTATAGTCCAAAATGGTAAAGTATTAGAATATCTTGGAAATATAAAAGATTCAAAAGTTGATGAAAAAATATCACTTTATTTATACAATGAGGTTTATAGGTTAAATCAATTTGAGAATGTAAAAATACCAACTTGGGGTGACACAATTACAAAGAATAGAATTGATTTAACACATTTAGATTTTTGTACTATTGACCCTGCTTCGGCTAAAGATCATGATGATGCAATCTATTTTGATGAACTTAACAGTGAACTGTATGTGGCAATTGCTGATGTTAGTGCCTATGTTAAAGAGAATAGTAAACTAGACCAAGAGGCACAAAAAAGAGCTTTTTCTATATATTTACCACATAAAGTATTACCAATGTTACCATTTGAACTTAGTACAGATTTATGTTCATTAGTTCCTAATAAGCCAAGACTTAGTTATGTATTTAAAATAAAATTGGATATAAAAAATATCAAGGTTAAAAGTGCAGAACTTTTTGAGGCTACAATTGAATCAAAAAACAAATACTCCTATGAATATATAGATGAAGTTATTAAACAAAATGATAGTACAAACGAGTTTGTAAAACTTTATAATATAACAAAAAAGTTTAGAAATAAAAGACTTAAAAATGGATATGACTTTAGAAATGATGAGGTAAAACTTATTTTAGATAAAGAGGAAGATTTAAAAGATTTTCAAGTTGAGTCATCTACACCTTCACATAGTTTGGTTGAAGAGTGTATGTTGTTAGCAAATCAAGAAGCAGCTAAAAGATTAAAACTACTTGGTATTTATAGAGTTCATGATGAACCATCTGCAGCAAAGATAAAAAAACTTTTAGATGAGGTAAATGAACTAGGACTAAAAGCTAAACTAAAAAAAGATGTACATAGTACAATTTTAAGTATTCAATCAAAAGCTCAAGCAGCAAATATTGCTCAAGAGGTTGATGAGTTAATTATACAGTCACAACAACAAGCAAAATATAGTAGTATAAAGCAAGAGCATTTTGGATTGGGATTTAAAGATTATTCACATTTTACTTCTCCAATTAGAAGATATGCTGATTTAGTTTTACATAGAATTTTAAAAACTCATAATATCCCAAAAGATATTGAAAATATTTGTGAAGATATAAGTTCTAAAGAGAGAGAAATAGCCTCTTTAGTTTGGGATTATGAGGATAGAAAATATTCAAGATACTTAAACAAAAATATTAATAAAGTATTTACTGCACGTGTTGTAGATACAACAAATAAAATTGTAAAACTAGATGATTTATCTATGAAGGGTGCTAGAGTTTATCTTGAAAACTATTCAGGAGAAAAACTTTTTTCAGAACTTAAAATAGAGATAATATCAAGTGATATTATCTCTAAAAAAGTTATTGCTAAGGTTGTTAAATAATATTTTAATCTAGTCTATTTTAGACTAGACTGCTTAAGAGTTTAGTGGTAACTCTATATTAAATTGGGCACCTTTATATATTTTATCATTATGAGTAAATTCTATATTGTTGACATATAGTTTTCCATTCATATGTTTTTCAATAATCTCTCTTGACATATATAAACCTATCCCTGACCCTTGAGTCTCTTTTGTAGTAAAATATTGATTAAATATTTTATTTAAATTCTCTTTTGATATGCCACCACCATTATCTTTAAAGGATAATACAATTTTATCTTCATATATAGTTGAGTCTATAAATATAAATCTTTCATCCTTAGCATTATTTTGAATAAGAACATCTTTAGCATTGTTTAATAGATTTAAAATTACTTGTATAAACTCACCTTTGATACCATTAACTTTTATATCATTTAAGTTGATAAATTTTTCAATATGATTTTTATTTAATATAGGGATGATTAACTCAATACTTTTTAAAATACACTCTTTTAAATCAAACGAACTTACTTTATGGTCAGGTTTTAAAAAGTTATGAAAATCATCAATTGTTTGTGATAAGTATATAGTACTATCAATAATTCTATCCATACCCTCTTCAAAAGATTTATCACTTAACTTGTTAAGCTCTTTTTGAAACTGAAGTCCACTTGCATTTACTGATATAGCACTCAATGGTTGTTTCCATTGGTGGGTGATATTTGTAAGCATCTCACTCATGGTAGCCATCTTTGAGTACTGGTATATAACTTGTTCTTGCTCTTCTCTTTTTTTTAATCTCTGATTCTACTTTACTTTCAAGCTCTTTATTTTGTTGTGTTAATTTTTTATGAGAGTTTTCTATAGATATTTGATTGGCTCTTTCTTGATAAACTTTTTGCATGTTATTTACAAGTGTTTGTACATCAATTGGTTTTATAATGTAGTCTGATATTCCATGTTTTATAGATTCTAATGTATATTTAGTATCTGAATGTGCGGTGGTAAAAATAAATGGTATATCTTTATCATATTCTCTAATCTTTTGTAAAAGTTCAATACCATTCATTTTTGGCATATTAATATCACTAATTATTATATCAATTTTGTTATTTGTTTCTAAAGATTTTTTAAAATTATTTAAACCAACAATTCCATTAGAAGAACTAATAACTTTGAAAAATAATGCTTCAAATATATTTCTTACATTAGCACTTAAAGTTTCATCATCCTCTATATAAAGTACGGTTAAATCTTTAAAGAAGTCCTTATTAAAAGAGTTTTTATCTTCTGTGATATTATTTGTTTTCAATATAAACTACCTTTTATTTTAAATTGAATTATTATAATATAATTTTATAGACCAAATATGTCAATTATGGATAAGTTCTATAAAAAGGTAGTGTTTTATATTAATTATTTTTATTCTTCAAACTCCATTTGTTTAAATAGTCTTGCAATATTTTGTTTGGCTAACTCTTTAAATGTATCAAGGTGTTCATAGGCTGATAAGTCTATCTCATAAGCTTCATTTAGTCCACCATCATCTTCTATAATTTCTGAAATCCGTGTTCTTAAATATACAATATAATCTTTTGTATACTTTGTAACAGTTGGCATATCTGTTACATCTCCATGACCTGGTATCACTATTTTTGCATTTAATGCTGCTAATTTTTCCCAAGCTTCTAGCCATTTTAAAGTCTCAGTAATTTTAAATATTGGTAAAACTCTTTGATTAAAAGCTAGGTCACCAGCAAATAAGATTTTTTCTTTTGGTAACCATATAGATATATCACTATGCTCATGAGCATAACCAAAGTATAAAGCTTCTACAACTCTACCACCTAAATCAAATGATGTTTTATCTTTAAATGTAACATCAGGGATAACTATTTTTGTCCCTAACATTTTATCTTTTAAAGTTTTAGCTTTTTTCTTTAATATACTTTCACCTTTTGCAATAATCTCTCTTTTAGCAATTCGTTGAGAAACAACTAAGGCACCTTGCTCTTTCCAATAAGATGAACCAAGCATTGCATGGCTTTGTGAGTTTTCTAAAACTACATATTTAACTGGAAGATTTGTAATTTTTTTTATCTCATCATCTAAGGCTTTTGCCAAAAGATAGTTACCACCAGCATTCCATACTAAAACTGACTCTTCACCTATTATAAATCCAAGGTTGTTATTATGATTTGAGTTTTCATATGTTCCTGGCGAAGTTTGACCTATAGATATGTATACTCCATTGGCAACTTTTTGTATTTTTGAGTATAACATCGACTCTGGATATTTATCTAAAGAGCTAGTTGGTAGCTTAGCCTCTTGCCAAGCTTTAAAACTATCTTTATAGTAGTATATATTTTTATATCCCATATTTTCAAGTGCTTTTGCAGCTAATCCACTTCTATTTCCAGTAAAACAATGAACCACTAAAGGTTCATCTTTTTTTACTTCATCTTCAATTCTAAACTCTAAAGTACCTCTTGAGATATTGGTAACTCTATTTGCTTTTATAAAACCACCTTGCTTTAAAATATCAGATTTACTTCGAACATCAATTATTTGAGTATTAGGGTTCTTTTTTAATAACTCTACTAATTGATTAGTATCAATTGTTTTAATCTGTGCATTTAAAGATACAATAAATGAAATATTAACTAAAATTAATAGTGCTATTTTATTAAACATAACTTACCCTTTATATTATTGAGGAACTATTGTTGTTAGATTTAAACTTGTCCAACTGTTCATACCACCTCTATACCATAGAAGTTTCTCTTTTGGATAACCAATTTTTAAAAGATTTTCAATTGCCCATACTGATTGTGGACACCAAGTACCATTACAATATAAAAGCATAGTTTTAGCACCGCTAAAGTCATATACACCATCTTCAAACTCAACACCCGCAGTATCTAAAACTATTTCAAAGTCAGCATTTTTTGGGTCAAAACTTTTAAAAGGCATATTTATTGATGATGGAATTGTTCTTTTTTCATACCACGCTAACATTCTAGCATCTACTAAAAGTAAACTATCATCAGTTTGTGCTTTTTTCATATAATTAATAACTTCTATCTCTCCATAAGTCTCAATTCCATCTGCTATTTTCATAGGAGATATAAGCCCAACTGTAGTTACATAAGTTTTTTTACACTCATTAGGAACATCTGCCCTTGCATAATCTCCACCCCAAACTACATTTGGATCCATCCCATTTACATTTTTACATTTGTCATTATGTATCCTTTTTATAGCTGTTGTTTTCATATCACCATTTTCATCTTCATAAGTTATTTCTACACCTTGTTTTTTTAAACTTAATCCATTCGCAAATAGTGTACTTATACTTATACTCAATATAAGCGTTGCTTTTCCTAGTCTTGATAACATCTTTATCTCCTGATTATTTTATTTTAAAGTATAACTAATAATTATATAATTTTTCTTAAATCACAAATTTAGTATAA
>JAYEPG010000057.1:0-2889 GCA_034723795.1 Campylobacterota bacterium | reverse complement strand
AAAAGTGAGTATGCATCTTACTAATTAATGTAAAGTTTTCTTGTAAAGAATCACTAGAAAATGATATTTCCATAGCTCCTATATGTTTGTCGTTATTATTTATTAGAGGGTAAACATTTCTAAAAGCATGAGCAGTTCTACCTTGTGCAAATCCTGTCACTCTTTTTTTAGTTTCATTTGTATATTTAAAATCACTACGTATATTTGTAAGATTATCTCCATATTTACTAACTTTGTGAAATCTTAAAAACACCTCATTGTTAGGAAATACAAAATGAAATTGTAAGACACCTTTTTTAAGCATTCTTTTGTATTTTTTTTGTAAAAGCTTATATAAATCATCTCTTAACTTATCTCTTTGTTTCATATCTTGAATTTCATATGCTTTTGTTAATATATCTAAAACATTTTTTTGTTGTACTGTAGATTCAAAAATACCATTTGCAGTTAGTTTTTGTTGATGTAAAAGTATTTCAGAATGTATTTTTAGTTTATTTATATGGTTTTGTAGTGATAGTTCTATTCTTTGATTTTTATTGTGTTCGGTAAAATAGTAGATTATAAAGTTTAAAAATATAAAACTAATTAATCTAAAGAGGGTTTAATTCCCCGACCTTTAGGTCGCTGATAAAAACTACTCAGTTAAAATACCTCGCTTGTGATGTGAAATCGTAAGATTTTGCAATAACACAAGACTTGCGTTCAGCAAGTGGGCTTTGCCCCGAGGATTGTTATTAAAATAATAATATTTTTGCTTTTAGACATAGTGTCCCTTAAATATTTATTTGACATATATTACAATAAAATTACTAATATATTAATATAACAAAATTTATAGTTCACAAATATTACGATATAAATTTCATGGCTTATTAAGAAAAGTTATAATATTATAGTTTAACTGACCAGTGGTCAAGAAGGAATAAAATGCGAAAAGTTATAGATAAAACCATAAAAAGAAAAGATATTGCTAAGTCTACTTGTAACCTTTTTATCCAAGAAAGATTTGTAAATATATCAATAAGCCAAATTGCAAAAGTAGCAGGTATTGGAAAGGGTACTATCTATGAATATTTTAAAAATAAAGAAGATATTGTTTTTGAACTTATGAGTTGTTTACAAGAGGATTATGATCCAAAGTTGGAATCAAATCTAAAAGAGGCAATAGATACAAAACAAAAAGTTATATATCTATTTAACATATTTTTAAGTGATGATGAAACTACACAGATACAAAGAAAAATTTATAAAGAGTTTTTAGCTATCTATTTAAGTAACCCATCACAAGATATTATTGAGTATCATATATCATTAAAAGAGAAATACTCTTTGATATTATCAAATATTATAAAAACAGCAATAACCAATGGTGAATTATCTCCTACTGCTATAGATTTTGTACCAAGTTTATTTGCAACAATTGAGGGCTTTTTTATTGCAAATGAGAATAGTAAAGAACAGATTTTAGATTATATTGATAATCTATTTATACTTTTAAAAAGGGATATTAAATGAGAAAAAAATTATTAATATTAAGTTGTCCACTTTTTTTGTTTTCACAAACAATTGATTTTGAAACATCATTGATTCAAACACTAGAAAACAATAAAGGTCTAAAAGCAAAACAGCTTGAGATTGAAACATCAAAGTTAGACTTAAAAGAGGCAAAAGGTTACAACTATGGTTCTTTAGTTTTTAATGAAAATATATCAGGAACAAACCATGCAGGTTATGTATTTGGTATGAAGTTAGGTTCTAGAGAAGCAACATTTGGGGACTTTGGATTTTCTGAATTTGATATGTCAGGTGCAACTAACCCTTTACCTATAGCACCAGATGATTTAAATAATCCAAAAACAAGAACAAACTATGAAACAAAATTAACTTATAAAGTTCCATTATTTACAGGGTTTAAACTTGAAAATGGAAAAAAGATGGCAAAGCTACAAATATTAGCTAAAACTGCAAAATATACATTTGATAAAAAACAGTTAGGATTAGAAGTTTTAAAAGCTTATAACGGTGCAGTTGCAGCAAAAGAGTTTATAAGAGCAACTACAAAAGCAAAAGAGGCAACAAGTTCATTTGTAACTTTTGCAACAGAGTTATATAACGAAGGTTTAGTAACTTCAATAGATGTAAAACAAGCACAAGTTTATGATATGGGTGTTGATTCTAAAATGATAGAATCTCAAAATAGATATGATTTAGCTATCTCATATTTAAAGTTTTTAACATCAAATGATGATATAGCTGATGTAAATAGTTTTAAATCAATAGATATAGATACATCATCTTTAGAAACTTTACAAAATGATGCAAATACTTTTAGAGATGATTTTTCTTGGATGAAATACAATGTAGATACTATGAAAACAAAAATTGATTTTGACAGTTCAAATAACTATCCAACAATTGGAGCACAAGTTGAGTATGGATATAACGATGATAGTTTTAATAATATAGATAGTGACAAAGATTATTATATGGGTGCAATTGGATTATCTTATACTTTGTTTGATGGTTCTATAAGTTCTGCAAAAAAGCAAAAAGCAAAAATAGAATATAATAAAACAAAATTCTATTTAGATTATATGGCAGATGGTATAAAGTTAGAGGTTGAGAAAAATATGCTTAACTTAGAGTCAAAGAAAAAAATATTTATCCAAAAAGAAAAAGCAAACAACTTAGCTTCAGAAGTTTTAGAACAATCTCAAGAGATGTATAAAAATCATCTTATAAATATGAGTAACCTTCTTATGCAACAAGCAAATCAACAAAAAGCAAATGCCGAAATGATTTTCGCAAAATTTGAAGAAACTTTAGCAGCAGGAGTTCTAAAAATATCTTTAGGAGAGTCCCTAAATATAAATAGTAATAAACAGCAAG
>JAYEPG010000056.1:0-14120 GCA_034723795.1 Campylobacterota bacterium | reverse complement strand
CATCACAAATACCTTTACAAATGTTATTTTTACATACAAACAGACGAGGCACTCCTTGAGGGTGTAAGCATCTTGCTTTTATCCTATCTCCATAATGACAGAGGCTCTAAGCCTAATCAACCTATTGGGATTTGTGGCAAGTGATAGACTCCTTGGAGATTTAATAAAACTTAATAAAAAAGTTCTATTATTGATCTAAAAAAAATGTGACCTTCTTGCTTATCTCTTTGTATGTAATTATACATAATTTAATAGTAGGAGAAAAAATGAAATTTTTAGACAATTTAACATTAAAATCAAAGATGTTACTACTTTTATCATTTCCAGTTATTGGATTGATATTTTTTAGTGCTATGCAAGGGGTACAAAGTTACCAAAGATATTCACAGATGGATAAAATAGAAACATTATCAACATTGGCTACAAAAATATCTTCTTTTGTTCATGAAACGCAAAAAGAGAGAGGTATGACAGCTGGGTTCATTGGTAGTGGTGGTAAAAAGTTTGCTGATACTTTACCAAAACAAAGGGAGTTGTCAAACAAAGCATTCAATAATATGAATAATTTAATTGTTAGTATAAATTTTAATGATTTTCCAAAAGAGTTTAATAACAATATACTAAAAGCTACAGATATGTTTAAAAATATAAACAATATCAGAGATAGAGTAAATAGTTCAAGTATTAAAGCTGGTGAGGCTATTGGTTACTATACAAAAATGAATGGTATGTTTTTAGATGAAGTTGTATCGATTGCAAAACTTTCTAATGATGCAACAATAACACAAGAGCTTACTGCATATTCTAGTTTCTTATTAGCAAAAGAGCGTGCTGGTATTGAAAGAGCAGTAGGTGCAAATACATTAGGTGGTGATAAGTTTGGTGTAGGTATGAGAGAAAAGTTAAATGAACTAATATCTGCTCAAAATTCTTACCTTAAAACTTTTAAATACTACTCTACAACTGATAACAATAAGTATTATGAAAAAACACTGCAAGGTGATTCAGTCAATGAAGTAAATAGAATAAGAGAGATTATGCTAACTGCAACTGATATTGGTGGATTTGGTATTGATTCAGAGTATTGGTTTGATACAATTACACAAAAAATTGGTAAACTTAAAACTATAGAAAATTATCTTCGTGATAACTTAAGACTTACAAATACAAAAGTTAAAGACTCAGTTTTAATTGCAAGTAATATATCTAATTTATTACATGAGACACAAAAAGAGAGAGGTGCAACAGCTGGTTTTATTGGTAGTAAGGGTAAGAAATTTGTTACAAAGTTACCAAACCAAAGAAAACTAACAGATAAAAGAATTGCTGTTTTAAAAAAATCATTACAAAATTATAATTTAGCTTTATACCCTAGTGCTTTAAAAGAGAAGTTAAATAGTGCTTTATCAAAGCTTAGTAAAGTTCAAAAAATGAGACAGAGAGTATCTGCTTTAAAAGTAGGAGCTGGTGAAGCTATCTCTTACTATACAAGTATGAACTCTTCATTTTTAGATTTTATACAAATTGTTGCAAAACTTTCTACAAATGTTGCAGAGTCAAGAGATATAACTGCTTTTTATAACTTTTTAATGTCAAAAGAGAGAGCAGGGATAGAGCGTGCTGTTGGATCAAATACATTTGCAAGAAATAAATTTTTATTTGGTATGAAAGGTAAGTGGACAAAACTTATTACAGAACAAAATGCGTTTATTGTATCATTTAAAGCAAGTGCAAGACCATCTTTTATTAAATTTTATGAAGATACTTTAAAAGGTAAAGCTGTAGATGAAGTAGCTAGAATGAGAGAAATATCTATGG
This sequence comes from Campylobacterota bacterium, assembly GCA_034723795.1. Taxonomy (GTDB): domain Bacteria; phylum Campylobacterota; class Campylobacteria; order Campylobacterales; family Arcobacteraceae; genus JAIOSF01. The sequence continues at coordinate 12,302 of JAYEPG010000056.1, read as the reverse complement.
GTGCTAAAACTATTGGTGGGTTTGGTGTAGATAGCCAATACTGGTTTGCTCAAATTACTAAAAAAATAAATAAGTTAAAACAAGTTGATGATAAGTTATCTCAAACATTATTAGATGATGTTGCTAAATTAAAGTCAAGCTCTTTATTTATGTTGCTTTTTGTTTTTATATCTGCACTTATGGGTATATTATTTATTTCAATTGTTACAACTATTATAGTTAATAGAATACATAAATCTTTAACTATATTTGAAACTGGACTTGGCTTTTTCCTTCAGTATGCAATTAGAGAAAAAGATTATATTAAACAAATAGAGGTTAGAGGTAAAGATGAATTTGCTGTAATGACTGAACATATAAATAAAAGAATTGTACAAACGGAAAGAATTATTGAACAGGACAGAAAAGTGGTACAGGAAATTGATGATATTATGGGTAAAGTGTCAAATGGTTTTTATGGATATAGAGTTCATAGTGAAGGTGCTACTAGTGAAGTTGAGAAACTAAGGCATAATATCAATACGATGATTACGGATGCAAAAAGAAAGTTCGATGTTATAAATACAATACTTGACCAATACGGAAAAGGTAAATTTAACTACAAGGTAGATAAATTAGAGACAAATGGTATGTATGGAGATTTTGGTTCATTATTAAATTCTACTCAACTATTAGGGGTAAATATATCTGAACTATTGGCACAAATATCAAATGCAGGAATATCTTTAGGTGAAAATACATCTATTTTAACAACATCTGCTAAAAATCTTGCAGAGTCTTCAAGCAAACAAGCTGCATCTTTAGAGGAAACAGCAGCGGCTGTTGAAGAGATAACTAGCAATATTCATCATAGTAGTCAAAATGTAGCTACTATGTCAAAGCTTTCTGATGATGTAAATAGTTCTGCAAGCCAAGGTGAGAGTCTAGCAAATCAAACTACTCAATCAATGGATGAAATAAATAATAAGGTAACAGCTATTAATGATGCCATTAGTATTATTGATCAAATTGCATTCCAAACAAATATTTTATCTCTTAATGCAGCAGTTGAAGCAGCAACAGCAGGTGAAGCAGGAAAAGGTTTCGCTGTAGTTGCTCAAGAGGTTAGAAATCTTGCTTCAAGATCTGCAGATGCAGCAAGTGAAATTAAAGCTTTAGTTGAAAGTGCAAATGATACAGCAAACAATGGTAAAAAGATTGCTGATGATATGATTGTAGGTTATGCTCAATTAAATGAAAAAATTATTGAAACTAAAGATATGATAGATCAAGTTTTAGTTGCAACAAAAGAGCAAGAAACAGGTATGACACAAATAAATAATGCTATAAATGAGTTAGATAAAGTAACACAACAAAATGCTCACTCATCTACTCAAATTGATAGCTTAGCTTCTGAAGTTGAAGTTTTATCAAATAATTTAACAGAGTCTGCTTCACATGCTACATTTGATGATGCTATGAGACATAGTGTTTGTGATGTAGAGCTTGTAAATAATATAGCAAGTCTTAAAAATGATCATATATCTTTTACTGATTCAAACTTTGCAAAACTAGGTGACTTTAAAACATGGAAAGTAACTACATCATCTCAATGTAAACTAGGGACTTGGATAAAAGAGTCTGAACAAAATGATAAAAGTTATACAAAAACTAAAAACTGGGAAGATTTAAAATTACATCATGATAAAGTTCATGGTAGTGTACAGGAGTATATTGATATGGATTCAAGAAGAGAATCTAATTTTGAACTAAGAAATGAAGCTGAAGATTTAACAGAGTCAATATCAAAAGTATTTGAATCACTTGATATTGTAAAAGTAGAAAATTGTAAAACTAACTTTGAAAACTAATAGTAGGAGTATAACTCCTTACTATTATCCCCCTCCACATAGACCTTTATAGTCTGTGTTATTAATTCTTTCTAAATAAACCAATGTATGTTCCATAACTTTTTTTTCTTCTACTAATGGTTGCATTTGTGCATTTTTTTTGGTTAATGATATTGATTGATTTTCAACTAAAGCCATAACTTCAACTCTTATCTCTTCAAGTCTATCATTTATTACATTAATCATTTTCATTTTACACCTTTTGTTATTATTATTTAATGATATAATAGCTACAATATATTAAATATGGATGAAAGAGTTGTGAATAATGGAAGATAATATTTTTTATGATGAGTTTATAAACAAGCTTCAGTGTATGGAAAATGCATTATTAGACGTTCCTAGTGGCTCTTACGATATAGATGAAATTTTTCGATCTGTTCATACTATAAAAGGAACTGCTGATTTATTAGGGATGGTTGATGTTGTTACTATTACTCATAAAGCTGAAGATTTATTGGATGATATAAGAGATGGTAAACTTATTTTAGATACAAAATTATCTTTACAGTTTTTAGAGTTAAAAAGATTTATTGCTTTGATGGTGGAAAATATATTAAGTGGAATTGATGAAGACGAGATAGTTGAAAACTTATCAGAATATTTTGAAAAAGAACTTTTCAGTTACAAAAAGCAAGAAAAAGAAATATCAAAAAAAACAATTTTAATCATAGATGATTCTCTTGTTATAAGAGAAAGAACAAAAATAATAGCTCAAGATATGGGATATAATGCAATCACTGCATTTAATGGAACACAAGGATTAGAGAAACTAAAAAACAATAAAATAGATTTAATTTTTTGTGATGTTTCTGTAGAAGAGATTGATGGATTAGATATGATTTACAAAATAAAAAGAGGGATACATTTTAACAATATACCAGTTGTTATGCTTTTGTCTTCTAGAACAGATGAGTTTATAAAAATTGCAAAAAATATAGATGCCAAAGCATGGTTACAAAAACCATTTGAGAAAAATAAATTTTTAGTAGTTTTAGAAAAGATATTAGGTTAAATTATTTAATCTTGATATTGATTAGGTATAATACATAAAATAAATACGAGGATTAAATATGAAAGTTTTATTAATAAAAGATGTGAAATCATTAGGAAAAGTTGGTGAAGTTAAAGAGGTAAAAGATGGTTATGGAAAAAACTTTCTTATAGGTAAGGGACATGCAAAACACGCAACACCTGAAGTACTTCAAGAGTGGGAAGCTGAACAAAAAAGATTAAAAGAGATTTCAGATGCTCAAATCCAAGAAGCAAAAGATATAAAAGAGAAAATTGATTCATTTAAATTTACAGTTAAACACAAAGTTGGAGCAAACGGTCATTTAATAGGAAGTGTAACATCAAAAGAGATTCAAGCTGTAATGCTTGAACAAGCAAATATCGAAATTGATAAAAAACAAATTGCACTAAAAAGTAAAATAAAATCTATAGGTATATTTGAAGCAGATTGTAAACTTGGTCATGGAATACATGCTATTGCAAAAATAGATGTTATTGCTGAAGTTTAGGAGATATTAGAATGTTTGATGCGACAACTATACTTGCGTATAAAAGTGAAGATGGAAAAGCTGTAATAGGTGGGGATGGTCAAGTTACTTTTGGTGATACTGTTTTAAAAAATAATGCAACTAAAATAAGAAAAGTAGGTGCTAAAGGTGAAGTACTAGCAGGATTTGCTGGTAGTACTGCAGATGCTTTTAATCTTTTTGATATGTTTGAAACACATCTTGAAAACTCAAAAGGTGACTTACTTAAAGCTGTTGTTAACTTTTCAAAAGAGTGGAGAAAAGATAAGCATTTAAGACAACTAGAAGCTATGATGTTGGTTTTAAATGAAAAACATATATTTATTTTAAGTGGAACAGGTGATGTAGTTGAACCTGAAGATGGATGTTTAGCATCTATTGGAAGTGGTGGAAACTTTGCAATTGCAGCAGCTCGTGCACTTAAAAAACATTCTAACTTAGCACCTTTAGATTTAGTTAAAGAATCTTTAATGACTGCTGGTGAACTTTGTATATATACAAATCAAAATATTAAAACTTTAGTATTAAACGAAAAATCAAATGAGGATAAAAAATAATGAATATGACTCCAAAAGAGATAGTAGCATATCTTGATGATTATATTATTGGGCAAAATGATGCAAAAAGAACAATTGCTATTGCCCTAAGAAATAGATATAGAAGAATGCAGTTAAGTGCTGAACTTCAAGAAGATATTATGCCTAAAAATATTCTTATGATAGGTAGTACAGGTGTAGGTAAAACAGAGATTGCTAGAAGAATGGCAAAAATGATGAGCTTACCTTTTGTTAAAGTTGAAGCTAGTAAATATACAGAAGTTGGATATGTAGGTAGAGAAGTAGAATCTATGGTAAAAGATTTAGCATATGAGTCTTTTAATCTTGTAACAAAAGAGTATGAAGACAAAAATAAAGACTCTATTGATACTGAAGTTATCAAACAAATTGTGGAGATTTTAGTTCCACCTTTACCAGAAACAGCAAGCGAAAATGCAAAAGATTCTTTTATTAAAACATATAACTTAATGGAGAAAAAAGTTTTAAGTGGTGATATGGATGATAAAAAAATAACTATATCATTACCAAAAAATACTCATGTTGAGATTGTTGATAGTAATATGCCAATGGATATGAGTGCTATTAGTGAGAGTATTAATAGTATGATTGGTAAAATGGGAAAAGAGAAGATTGATAAAGAGGTAACAATATCAGAAGCTAAAAAACTTTTAAGAGGGATGGCTAGTGATAATCTACTTGATAAAGAATCTTTAAAACTTGAAGCTGTTAAAAGATGTGAAAATGGTGGTATAATTTTTCTAGATGAGATTGACAAAATAGCAACTGGTGGAAGTAATAAAAATCAAGACCCAAGTAAAGAGGGTGTTCAAAGAGATTTACTTCCAATTGTAGAAGGTAGTAATGTTCAGACAAAGTATGGACAAATAAAAACAGACCATATTTTATTTATTGCTGCTGGTGCATTTCATGTAAGTAAACCAAGTGATTTATTACCAGAGTTACAAGGTAGATTTCCTCTACGAGTTGAACTTAATCCATTGGATGAAGAGGCATTATATAAAATACTTATAAATACTAAAAATTCTTTACTGCGACAATATAAGGCTCTTTTAGATGTAGAGGGTGTAAATTTAGAGTTTGATGATAATGCTATTAGAGCATTTGCCTCTTTAAGTGTAAGTGCTAATGAAAAAGCAGAAGATATAGGTGCTAGAAGATTACATACAGTTATAGAAAAAGTTTTAGAAGATATTAGTTTTGATGCTGATGAACACAAAGGTGAAACTATAACAATTACTGAAGAATTAGTTAACGATAAGCTTCAAGAGATAGCACAAAACGAAGATACAGCTAGATACATTTTATAAGTACATAAGATTGATTTAGTTAGAATTTAATATAAATATTTATGGGAGTTTTATTATGAAAATTACAAGTTTTGAAGATGTAGAAGCAGCAGGATTTGATATATGTTTTATCCATAGTGGATGTGACAATGATGCGGATGTTATTATTTTAGATATTAATTCAATATTTGATTATGAAGAAAAAAAACATGAGGCTTGTAAAGATAAGTACACATCAGTAGCAATTATCGATGACCCTAGTGATTATGATGCATTTAAAAACTTTGGTATTACTGCTTGGATAAAAAGAGATGATTTATCAAAATTACCAGAACTTTTAACAGAAATTAAAACGAGAATGTCTTTATAATTATATGTCAATAATAGATACCCATTGTCATCTTGATAATATACAGTATCAAGATGATTTAGACGATGTTATACAAAGAGCATTACAAACTGGTGTTAAATCTTTTTTAATACCAGGTGCTGATCCAAAAGATTTACCACATGCAGTATCAATTAGTGAAAAATATCCTGAAGTATTTTTTGCAGTTGGTGTACACCCTTATGATTGTGAGAATTTTGATTTAGATAAATTAAAAGAGTATGTTAACCACCCTAAATGTATTGCAATAGGTGAATGTGGTTTAGACTACTTTAGACTTCCAGATGCGAATAAAGAAAAAGAACGAATTAAAAAACTTCAAAAAGATATATTTATTGCTCAAATAAACTTTGCAAAAGAGGTTGAAAAACCTCTAATAGTACATATAAGAGATGCTTCAAACGATAGTAAAACTATATTGATTCAAAATGATGCAAAAGAGGTTGGAGGTGTTTTACATTGTTTCAATGCAAGTGAACACTTACTTGAATTAAGTGAGCATGATTTTTATTTTGGTATAGGTGGGGTTGTAACATTTAAAAATGCTAAAAAACTTGTAGAGGTACTTCCTAAAATACCATTAGATAAACTGATACTAGAAACTGATGGACCTTACCTTACTCCTCACCCATTTAGAGGGACAAGAAATGAACCAAAATATACAAATGATATAGCTTCTAAAATCGCAGATATATTAGAAAAAAGTAAAGATGAGATAGAAGAATTAACTACAAAAAATGCAAAAAAATTATTTAAAGAGTTTAATACAATAATTTAGTTATAATATTTACTATTTATATATAAAAGGTATTTATTTGAGAATCCCCACCATTTTTTTAAAAATTATTTTTCTATTTAGTTCTATAGGCTATCTTAATGCCACTCTAGTAAGTACAGCTTTTGTACAAAATGATATTAAGATACTTGAAGAGCTTGATATTAAATCAACTTATATTACTGACTATCAACTACAAAGAGAGTTTAAACAAAGACTTAAAATTTCAAAGAACAGATATACTCAAAAACTAAAGAACGCATATCTTTTTGTTCCTCAAATCAAAAAGATTTTAAGAGAAAGTGATATTCCATCTGCTTTTTTATATTTAGTTATGGCAGAATCAAACTTTATTTTAAATGCTTCATCAAGTAAAAAAGCAAAAGGTTTATGGCAGTTTATGCCAAGGACTGGTGAGCATTATGGTTTAGAGATAAACAATTATATCGACGAAAGAATGGATATATTAAAATCAACACAAGCAGCAGTTACATATCTTAAAAAACTACATGCTATGTTTGGTAAATGGTATATTGTTGCATTTGCATATAATTGTGGAGAAGGGCGTGTAATAGAGGGTATTACAAGGGCTACTATTGATATGTATTGTGAAGATGTTGGATATAAAGTATGTAGAAAAGAGAAAAAAATAATTGATTTTCGACAAACTATCAGAGACTATCAAGCTAAAAGAGTTAAGTTTTATAAATTAAATAGAATTTATAAAGAGGTGAAGAAATGGAAATATAAGCCTGATATAGATCAACTATTAATAGTACAACCAGTTACAAAAAGACAATATATCCCAACAGAGAGTAGAGGATATATAAGAAAGATTATTGCACTAGCTTTAATGAACAATAATGATTTTTTAATTAAAGATGAAAATACACATCTTTTAAATAGAGGTATTAGTGATCCAATTGCATCGATTGATGTTAAAGGTGGAATTTTATTAAGAAATATTGCTACCCTTATTGGCGTAAATAAAAATAAATTAAAAGAGTTAAATCAACATATTAAAAGAGATATTTTACCTATGGATAGAGACACATACACTTTATATATACCATACTCTAAATTATCAAGATATAACTTAAATAAAGAAAATTTAATAACAACAAAGTTTAATAAATACATAGTAAAATCGGGTGATACCTTAGGAAAAATTGCTAATATGTATGGTGTGGATTATGAACTTATAAAAAAGCAAAATAACCTTAAGTCAAATATCATTAATATAAATCAAGAGTTATTTATACCATTTGGATTAGGTTCTTATAATATGGATGAAGAGTATACTGTTAAAGTTGGTGATACTTTAAATAAAATTGCAACACAATACAAAGTAAAAATAAAAAAGTTAATGAATGATAATAACTTAAAAACAAGTATGATAAGAATAGGAGATAAAATTGTTATTAAATATGAATAAAAATATACTACTTTTAACTATAGTTGTATTTATGTCTGGATGTGGTGGATATTCTTATACAAACAAAAGTTACAAGTCATCAAGTTACGCATATAAGCAAAATCTAAAAGTTGATAATGGTAATACAAAGATTAGAAATAGTAAAGCTATGCACAGAGCTACAATGCGTCCATATGTTGTTTTTAATAAAAAATACTATCCGACATTGGCACATATTGATGATAAATTTGATGGAATTGCTTCTTGGTATGGTCCAAAGTTTCATGCAAAAAAAACAAGTAACGGTGAAATATACAATATGTATGCAATGACTGCTGCTCATAAAACACTACCAATGAATACAATTGTTAAAGTAGAAAATAAAGAAAATGGAAAGTCAATAATTGTTAGAATTAACGATAGAGGACCTTTTGTTGCTGGTAGAATTATAGATTTATCAAATGTTGCTGCACATAAGATTGATATGGTAAAAAAAGGTACAGCAAAGGTGCGATTAACTGTACTTGGATTTCATGGAAAAATTGCAAAAACAGCAGAGGAAAAAAGTGAAGTACAAAGTGTTGATAACTACTATGTACAAGTTGGTGTTTTTGCAAAAGTTGTAGGTGCTAATACAACAAAAAGAAAATTTGAGATGATTTTGGATGAAAATAAATACAGAGTTGTTTTAAAAGATGGGTATTTAAACGATAAAAAAATAAAAAGAGTATGGATAAGTGGATTTAGAAGTGAAGGTGAAGCCAGTGACTTTAAAGAAGCTAACAATCTTCAAGGTGCAATGATAATTGCACAATAAAATAATAAAATAAATTTTGGAGTAGATAATGACTGAAATAACTAGAGAAACAAAAGAGACAAATATAGTTTGTACTGTTGATGTAAATGGTACAGGAGTATCTTCAATTGATACAGGAATTGGTTTTTTTAATCATATGTTAGAAGCTTTAAGTAAGCATAGTACAATTGATATAAGCTTAACTTGCAAAGGTGATTTAGATGTAGATGATCATCATAGTGTTGAGGATTGTGGAATTGTATTAGGGCAGTTATTGAAAAAAGAGATTTTCCCAATACAAAATGTTGAAAGATATGGAAATGCAACTGTAGTTATGGATGAAGCAGCTGTTTCATGTGCTTTAGATTTAAGCAATAGACCATTTTTGGTTTATGATGTAGAGTTAAGTAATAAAGTTGGAAACTTTGACGTTGAATTAGTTGAAGAGTTTTTTCATGCTTTGGTTATGAATGCAGGATTAACTGTACATATCATTTGTGAAAGAGGTAGAAATAAACACCATATCATAGAAGCATCATTTAAAGCATTTGCAGTAGCACTTAGACGTGCTTTAGTAGAGAATAAAAAGCTTGGTATTCCTAGTACGAAAGGCATTTTATAAGCTATGATTGAACTTATTGTTTTAGATGTAGATGGAACTTTAACTGATGGAAAGATTATATATAGTTCAAGTGGGGAAGAGTTAAAAAATTTCGATGTAAAAGATGGATTAGCTATAGCTTCTTGGACAAAAAAGTATAATAAAAAAGTAGCAATTATTACAGGAAGAGATTCAACTTTAGTTCAAAAAAGAGCAATAGAGTTAGGGGTAACACATATCTATCAAGGTATTCATAATAAAGATGAAGTTTTGGAAAATATCTTAAAAGAGGAAAATATCACTTGGGATGAAGTAGCTGGAATAGGTGATGATTTAAATGATTATAAAATGTTACAAAAAGTTGGATTATCATTTTGTGTTGCTGATGCTGTTGATGATATAAAATCAAGTGTTGATGTTGTAACAAAAGCAAATGGTGGATATGGTGCTGTAAGAGAGATGGTTGAATATATTTTAAAACGTGATAATCAAAAAGAGTTAAAAGAGTTATGGGTATAACTAAGTTTATATATCTTTTACTTATTGTTGCTATAGGATTTTTATTTTATAAGCAAGAGAGTGATGTAAAGATTGTAAATTCTCAAAAAAAGCCATTGTTAGTTTTTGAAAACTCTATTGCGTATGATATTTCACAAAAAGGTGTAACAAAAATAGTTGAGTTTGAAAAAACACTTGTTTATGATAATTATGAAAAATCATTTGATGCTACAATAGTATCAAGAGATGATAAAAATTCAACTACAAATATATTAAGTGCAAAAAAGATGATTAAAAGAGGCGATAAGTTGTCTTTAGCCCAAAATATTCATCTTTTAAATGATGAAGATTTTAACTTAGAAACAGAAGAGTTACAGTACAATTTAAAAACTCAAATAGCACAAAATAGTACAACATTTAGGTTAGAAAAAGCAAGTGGAGTATTAAATGGTGAAAATTTATATTTTGATGCTACAAATAATAATATTGAGGCTTCAAAAACACATTTTAAAATAAAATTAAAGGATTTAGATGAGACTAAATAAAATATTTAAAGCACTATTTTTAATACTAATATCTACAACAATATATGCGGAAGAAAACTACCTAAACATAGATGCAACACATTTTGAAGCTGATGAAAAAAAGAACCTTATGTATTTTAAAGGTGATGTTAAAATGACAAAAAATAAAGATGTTTTAAATTCTCAAAAGTTATATATAAATACAAAACCATCTTTATCAGATCCTACAAAACAAGAGCCAAAAGATTATAAAGCAGTTGGTAATGTATCTTTTGTACTTTATACAGTTGATAATGTAATAAGAGGAAAAGGTGATACAGTTTTATATTTTCCAGAAAAACAAAAATATATTATTATTGGTAATGGTTATTTAGAAGATGAAAAAGATGGCAAAAGAATAACAGCAGAAAAGATTTATATAGATGAAAAAACAGGTCATACAAAAATTGATGGTCAAAAAAATAAGCCTATAAAGTTTAGATTAAAACTAAACGATACAGAAAATGAAAAGAAGTAGATAAATATATGAAAGATTTAAAATTAGTAAATGCGCAGTTCCTTACATCTGCTCAGAGATTGGATGATTCTCCATCTCCAGATAAAGCAGAGATTGCATTTTTAGGAAGAAGTAATGTAGGAAAAAGTTCGTTGCTAAACTCTCTTACAAAAAGAAAAAGTTTAGCAAAGTCATCATCAACACCTGGTAAAACACAGTTGATTAATTATTTTGATATTACATTCAAAGATTACTCTGGTGGAGAGCCTTTAAACTATTATGCAAGATTTGTTGATCTTCCTGGTTTTGGGTATGCAAAAGTTTCAAAATCTATAAAAAAAGATTGGCATAAAAACCTTACAGACTTTTTAGAACAACGTCCATCTTTGCAGATTTTTGTACATTTAATTGATGCACGTCATCCTCATCTTGAGATTGACCAAAGTGTTGATGACTTTTTAAATCACACTAAAAGAGGTGATCAAATTATCATAAATGCTTTTACTAAAATAGATAAACTAAAACAAGCAGATTTGTCAAAATTAAGAGCAAAATATCCTGATGGTATTTTTATATCAAACTTAAAAAACAAAGGTATAGATAAACTAGAAAAAAGAATATCTACATACCTGTATGGTGAATAAATTGGATAGTTCTTTCTCAAATTTTGAATTATTTAAACCAAATGTTTCAGATATAAAACAGATGCAAGAGTTAGTTTTTGCAGAGGTTGAAAATGGAAATATTTTATCAAGAGATCAAAATGAGATGGCTACAACAATAAGATCTTATGTTGCAGTAAAAGATATAACAACATCAAAAATCATTGCTTTTGTAGCTCTTCATATCCATACAATAACTTTAGCAGAGATAAGAAGCCTGATTGTTTCTAAAGAGTATAGAGGCAAGGGTATGGCTAAAAAGCTAATAGAACATTGTATAAAAGAAGCTAAAGAGTTGACTTTAAATAAGCTATTGGTTCTTACATATAAACAACAATTGTTTGAGTCATTTGGATTTAAAGAGATTTTAAAAGAATCTATTCCAGAGACTAAGATATGGGCTGATTGTATTAAATGTAAACATTTCCCTATTTGTGATGAAATATCACTTACCTTGGATATTTAAGAGCCTATAAAATAGTATATTAAAAACTATTTTTAAAAGACTTAAATATCACCTCTTTATAGTTCGTTCCTGTATCTGCTTTTAGTATCATATTTAAAAAATCATCAGTTAAAAACTTCATATAAAAAGATTTTATATATGGATAACTATAACTTTTTTTTAGTGTTGGGTATATATAAGTTTTAGAAATTGAAAGTTGCATCAAAATATATAAAGTAAAAGTTGTTATAACTACTACTTCCAAAGTTGTAATAAGTTTTGCAAAAAATGATTTAATAGCTCCACTATTTATATATCTATCTAAAAATCTAAATATAAACTTTTGACTATAATATAAAACTACAATATTTATACTAAATCCAATAAGTACAAGGGTGATATATGTATC
>JAYEPG010000055.1:0-14134 GCA_034723795.1 Campylobacterota bacterium | reverse complement strand
TATTTAACAGCAAATTACCTACAGTATTTGATGATTTTTTTGAAGAGATTAAAGAAAATTCAAATATGTTAAAAAGAGATTTGAAACTTATAACAATAGAGTTAAAAAACAATAAAAAACTTTTAAACCTATTTATGAACAATAAAAAACTACAAGAATTAACAATAAAAGCATCTGGATATAGGATATTGATATTAAAAGATAATATGGCAAAATTAACAAAAATTGTTAAAGACAATGGTTTTTTTGTAGAGTTTTAAAGCTAGAAACTGTATTGTGAATCATAACAATATGGAGTATAAAGGTGTTGAATTTAGTATCAGGTTTTAATTAAATTTTTTATTAACTCAACTTATTGTATAATTATTAATAGTATACAATAAGGAAATAATTAAATGAGTTTTATAGAAACAAGAGGAAATGATGGAACTAAACCTTTAGAGGTTGAGTTTTCATACGCTATTTTAAATCCAAGTTCATCTTTTGGTGGTCTTTATGTACCAAAAACAATCCCAACTATATCAGATGATTTTTTAACAAAACATATAAATACTAGTTATAAAGAGTTAGCTTTTGATATTTTAAAATCATTTAAAATCGATATAGATGAAGATACAATAAATGAGGCTTTAAATCTGTATGATAACTTTGATGATCCTTCTAATCCATCACCTGTTGTAAAAATAAAAGATGACTTGTTTGTAAATGAACAATACCATGGACCAACACGTGCATTTAAAGATATGGCTCTTCAACCTTTTGGAAGTATCTTAAGTTCAGTTGCAAAAAAAATGGATGAAAAATATCTTATTTTAGCTGCTACTTCTGGTGATACTGGTCCTGCTGCTCTTAATACATTTAAAAACAAAGATGGTATAAAAGTTGTTTGTCTTTATCCATATGGTGGAACTAGTGATGTTCAAAGACTTCAAATGGTAACTGAAGATGGTCAAAACTTAAAAGTAATAGGTATAAATGGAAACTTCGATGATGCGCAAAATGCCTTGAAAAATCTTCTTGCATCTTCTAGCTTTAAAGATGAGTTGAGCCAAGATGGTTTAAAATTAAGTGCCGCAAATAGTGTAAACTTTGGTAGAATCATATTTCAAATAGTATATCACTTTCAAAGTTATTTAGAGTTACTAAGACAAGGCGAGATACAACTTGGAGAGAAAATATATATAGATGTTCCAAGTGGAAACTTTGGAAATGTTCTTGGTGCTTATTATGCACAAAAGATGGGACTTCCAATTGAAAAGCTTCTTGTATCATCAAATAAAAATAATATATTAACACAATGGCTTACAACTGGTATTTATGATATTAGAGGTAAAGAGTTGTATCTTACATCTAGTCCTGCTATGGATATCTTAAAGTCATCAAATATAGAAAGAGTTATATTTGACTTATTTGGAAAAGATAGAACAAAAGAACTTATGTTATCTTTAAATGATAATAATTACTTTGAGCATTCTTGTGAAGAGTTAGAGAAACTTCAAGAATTATTTGGGGCAACTTACAGTGATGATGAATATGGATTAAAAACTATAAAGTCTTTTAATGATGATGGATATTTAATGGATCCACATACAGCAACATGTATAAAAGCATATGAAGATTTAAGAGAAAACAAAAATTTAAAAACAGTTATATATTCAACAGCTGAGTGGACAAAGTTTTCGCCAACTGTATTAAATGCTTTAAATGAAAACAAAGAGAAATATGCAGATAAAAAAGCTTTAACTGAAATATCAACAAAGTTGGATTTAGATATACCTACTAGCATAGAAGAGCTATTTGATGCTGATATTTTACATAACAGCATAATAGATATTAAAGATTTAGAGAACGAAATAGTTTCATTTTTAAGGGGTTAAAATGTTAAAAAAAGAGGATTGTTCTGGTATTAAATTATTATATGTTGAAGATGATAAAGATGCCAGGGGTGCTACTATAAAAGTTTTAGAGGGATTTTTTAGTGATATAACAGTTGCAATTGATGGTCAAGATGGATTAGAAAAGATACAAGAATCTAAATATGATTTAATTTTAACTGATATTAATATGCCAAACTTAAATGGTGTTGATATGTTAAAAGAGATTAAAAAAGTACAAAATAATATTTATACAATTGTAATATCTGCTAACTCTGATCATCAAAGTTTTACTGATACTATTAAATTAGGGGTAAAAGGGTATATTTTAAAACCTATTAATATGTATCAGTTTATAGATTCTCTTGAAAGTGCAGTTCAAACTATTAATGCACAAAAACAAATTAATATATTATTACAATATAAAGAGTTGGTCGACCAAACTTCTATTGTGTCAAAATCAGATATTAATGGAAATATAACATTTGTAAATGATAAGTTCTGTGAAATATCTGGATATACATTAGATGAATTAATAGGTATGCCTCATAATACTGTAAGAGACCCAGATGTTCCAAAGTCTGTATTTAAAGAGTTATGGGAAACTATAAAAAGTAAAAAGGTTTGGAACGGTCAGATTAAAAACAGAAGAAAAGATGGTGGAAGCTATTATGTTGATGCTACTATCTGTCCAATTCTTGGTGAAAATGGTGAGATAATTGAATATATTGGATTAAGAAATGATATAACAGAGATAATAAATCCTAAAAAACAACTAACTGATGAGATTAAAATAATGGAACAGCCTTTGTTAGTGATGATAAAAATAGAAAACTTTTCAAACTTAGAACACCTTTATGATGAAAAAGTTATTAATGATATGTTAGAACTATTTAAAAATAAAATAGATAGCTACTTACCTGATGCTTGTTCATTTGATAAAATATACAACTTAGGTGATGGAGAGTTTGCTCTTTTAAAGAATATGGTTGATGGAAATACAAGTGCTACACAAAAAGAGATACAATTAAAACAATTCCAACAAAATATTAAAAAGAATATTTTAACAGCTGATGATTATGAGTTTGATCTATCTGTTTTACTTAGTTTCTCAACAAAAAAAGATAAAATTTATGAGAATGTTAAATATGGTTTATTGGAAGTTTCAAAAAAACAAGAGGATATTATATTTGCAAATGATTTAACAAAATATGCAAAAGAGAATGCTATAAAAAGTACAAAAACTATTGATATGATTAAAAAAGCGATAGAAAATAAAAAAATAATATCTCATTTTCAACCAATAACAAATAATGATAATATGAAAGTTGAAAAATATGAATCATTAGTAAGACTTGAAAATGAAGAGGGTAGAGTTCTTTCACCTTGGTTTTTTCTAGAAGTTGCAAAGGAAAGTGGATACTATAATAAAATCACAAATATAGTAATAGATAACTATTTTGAAGCATTGGCTAAAACCCAAAAAGAGGTTTCTTTAAACCTTTCTGCTATTGATATTGAAGATTTAGAGATACGTAATAGACTTATAAATTTAGTAATGGCAAATATGCATATGACACATAGAATGGTATTTGAGCTTCTTGAAGATGAAGAGGTTAAAGATTTTGATATAGTAAAAGATTTTATTGCTTTAATTAAAACATTTGGTGTAAAAATTGCTATTGATGATTTTGGTGCTGGTGTATCAAACTTTGAGCGACTTTTAGATTATCAACCTGATATTTTAAAAATAGATGCATGTTTAATTAAAAATATTGATAAAGATAAATATAGCAGAGATGTTGTTGAAACAATACAGCTGTTTGCTTGGAAACAAAAGATAAAAACAGTAGCAGAGTTTGTTGAAACTCCAGAGATTTTACAAATAGTAAAAGATATAGGAATTAACTATACTCAAGGTTATCTATTAGGTAAACCAGAGCCTTTAGATGTTCATGAGAATTAAACTTTATAAATTATAAAAAAGGGGAGCATTAAACTGCTCCCCCTTTTTTTAGTTTATATGATTTTCTAAACTAGAAAAAATCTATAGTACTCTCTTGATTTAATTCAAATTTTAATACTTGGTTTCTACCACCATCTTTAGCATCACTTAGTGCTATCTCAGCATCTTTTACAATATCATTAATATCAGAAGAGTCTTCTGGAAACATTGATACTCCAATACAAACAGTCTTTTTAAATTTATCACCATTTTTTGTTAATAAATATGTTTGGGCTAATTTATCTTTTAGTTTATTAGCAATCTCTACAGTTCTTATCTCATTATCAACATTTACAAGTAATACTAAAAACTCTCCTCCACCAAATCTAACAGCAATATCAGAACTTCTAATTGTATCAGTAATAGCATCCGCATAAAGTTTTAAAAACCTATCTCCAAACTCATTTCCATGCTCATCATTAACTGCTCTAAATCTATCAATATTTATAAGTAGTACACCAATTTTCATTTTTTCTCTTAAAGCAAGTGGTACTATTGCTTTCATCTCTTCTTGGAATGAAAATCTATTTTTTAGTTTTGTAATATAATCTGTATGTGATGATTTTTGTAGATTTACTAAAACAAATTGAATATATAAAAGGTGTACCAACTCTTTAAAATAACTATTTAAAGTTAGTTTTTGAAATTCACTTAAATTTCTACCATCTAAAACAATATTTATATTTGTATCTGCTGATACTATATTTTGTACTTGGTATGTAAAGTTTGATTCATTTCCATGTTTATATAATGTTGTTTCAATATTATTTTGTAATTGAGTGATTAAAAAATCATTTATACCAAATTCATCTTTTAACTCTAATGCAATTTTTTCATATATAGAACTTTCACATAAATCATCTTCAATATTATGTTTAAAATCATTTATTTTAGAAAGTGCAGATATTATTTCTCTTACTTCATCTATATGCACATTGCTTACAAGTAATTCTAGTTTATCGAATAGATTTTTATTATTTGCTGCCATATATGAAACCTTTTTTATTGACTTAAAGGTAATTAAGCCAATTTTTTAATGAATGATTTTCATTATTTAATGTTGTTTTATCCCCATGTCCAGGATAAATAACAAAATCTTCTTCCCATGCTAAAACTTTATTTATACTTTTAATCATATCTGATGGATTTGAGTATGGAAAATCAACTCTTCCTATAGATCCTGAAAATATAAAGTCACCACTAAATAAATTATCACCAATAGATATAGCACTACACCCTGGAGTATGTCCAGGAAAATGATGAAATGTAAATTCAACTCCATGAATTGTAAAAGTTCTATCTTCATCTACTTTAATATCTGCTGTGCTAACAGGTGTACCTTGAGAAAATGGGTCATCTTGAAGCATAAAACAATCATCTTTTGGACAATAAATCGGTATATTTAGTTTCTCTTTTAACTCTTTATTGCTCCACACATGATCAAAATGCCCATGTGTATTTAGTATAGCAATAGGGTTAGTTGTATTTTGCATAACCCAAGATGTAGCATCAGCACCTGGGTCAATAATCAAATCTTTTCCATCTATTGTTGCAATGTAACAATTAGTTTGGTAAGGACCCATTGGTTGATGTTTAATCTGAATTTGCATTATTTAAACCATCCCTTTACAGCTTCAAACATACCATTAAAAGTATCTTCATGTGGTTTTGATTCTATTCCAAAACTCTCCTGTAGTTTTTCTAATAACTCTTTTTGTTCACTGTTTAAACTTTCAGGGTATTGAATTTTTATTTGTGCGATAAAGTCACCTTTACCGTAACCATTTACACTTTTAACACCTTGACCTCTAAAAGTAAATTGTTGTTTATCTTTTGCACCTGCTGGAATTTTTAATTCTAACTCACCTGTTAAACTTGGAAGTTTAATAGTATCACCTAATGCAATTTGAGTAAAGAATAATGGAACTTCTAAATATATATTATCATCATGTCTAACAAAGTTTTTATCTTCTGCTACATTAATAAGAATATATAAGTCTCCTCTTGAACCATTTGGTGCGATATTTCCTTTGTTGCTTACTCTGATTCTATTTCCAGTATTTACACCCTCAGGAATATCTACTTTAAAACTATCTTTAACCTCTTTATATCCAGTACCTCTACAATCTGGACACTTAGTACTAGCAGATTTACCAGAACCTTCACAGTGAGGACAAGTTTGAGCAAATGTCATAAAACCTTGTCTCATATGCACTTGACCTTGACCTTCACAAGTAGAACAAGTAGATAGTTTTCCACCTTTTGCTCCAGTTCCTTTACATGGTTTACAAGCAGTTTTATAGCTGTATTTTATCTCTTTTTTACATCCAAAAATCGCTTCATTGAACTCTAAATTAACCTGAATCTCTGTATCTAAGTCATAGTTATATGTTTTTCGTTCTCTTTGTTGTCTTCTTCCACCATTGAACATCTCTTCAAACATTGAACCTAAATCATCAAATCCACCGCCTCTTGAGAATCCGCCACCTTGACCGTGACCCTCTAGACCTTGTTTGCCATACCTATCATAGATATTTCTTTTTTCTTCATCACTTAATACTTGATATGCTTCATTTACAACTTTAAAATTCTCTTCAGCCTCTTTATCATCAGGATTTTTATCTGGATGATATTTCATAGCCATTTTTCTATATGCTTTTTTTAATGTGCCTTTATCAGCACTTTTTTCAACTTGTAAAACTTCATAATAACAAAGATCTGTCAATTTACTACCCTTTTATTTTAAACTATTTATTTTTATAGATTTTATCTAATATTTGCTATAATAATTCTTATGAATAAAGGTTTAGAAAAATTTAATGACTTAGTAGAGTCGTTTGAGATGCTACCAACAATAGGTAGAAAGTCTGCGTTAAGATTAGCATATTATATTGTTACTGAGAATAGTTATACTGGAATGAAACTTTCACATAGTATCGAAACAGCAATTAGAGATGTAAAAAAATGTACAGTTTGTCACTCAATGAGTGAAAATGAGGTGTGTGAGATATGTTTAGATGAGGATAGAGATGTAAAAACACTTTGTATTGTTCAAAGTGCAAAAGATATTTTTATTTTAGAAGAATCAAAACAATTTGCAGGTAAATACTTCGTAATAGAATCACTAGAGGAAGATATACTAAAAGATTTATTTCAATTAGTAAAAAACAATAGTGTAAAAAACATTTTATTTGCAGTTACTCCTAGTTTGGCAAATGATGCTTTTATATTATATATTGAAGATAGATTAAAATCTTTTAAAATAGTTTTTACAAAAATAGCACAAGGAGTTCCAACTGGAGTAAGTTTAGAAAATGTGGATATTTTATCACTTTCAAAAGCAATAAAGGGTCAAGTAGAGATTTAATATTAAATGAAAATTAAACTTTAAGAAAAAATCGATATAATACGTAAAAGTTAAATAACTTAAAACTAATCAAAAGATAATCAATCAAAAAGGTAACTCATATCAATGGAAGAAACTAAAAATCCAGAAACAACTTCTCAAGAAGTAAAAGAAACTCCAAAACAAAAAGCTGAACCAAAGAAAAAACCTACAAAAAAACCACAAAATTCAAATCATAACAACAATCATAAAAAGACAAGAACTCATGTTCCCGTAAAAGGTTTTGAAATTGAGCAATTAAGATCTAAAACAATGGTTGATTTAGTTACTATTGCTAGAGAATTAAATGTTGAAAATCCTCAAGAGTTACAAAGACAAGACCTTATTTTTGCAATTTTAGAAACACAAACTACTCAAGGTGGATATATCCTTTTTACTGGTATCTTAGATATTAAAGATGCAGGTTTTGGATTTTTAAGACCAATAGATGGTAAGTTTAGTGATACATACAGTGATAGTTATGTAAGTGCAACTCAGATAAAAAGATTTGCTTTAAGAAGTGGTGATATTGTTTCAGGACAAGTACGTCCACCAGCTAAAGAGAGTGAAAAATATTATGCTTTATTAAAAATTGAAGCTATAAATTATCTTCCAATAAATGAGTCAAAAAATAGACCACTTTTTGATAACCTTACACCTTTATATTCAACAGAAAAATTTCAATTTGAGTATGACCCAACAAAATTAACAGGTCGAATTATTGATATGTTTGCACCAATGGGTAAAGGGCAAAGGGGTCTAATCGTTGCTCAACCAAAATCTGGTAAAACTGAATTACTAAAAGAGATAGCTCATGGTATAAGTAAAAATCATCCAGAATCAACTTTAATGGTGCTTTTAATTGATGAGAGACCAGAAGAGGTTACTGATATGCAAAGAAGTGTAAATGGTGAAGTTTATAGTTCTACGTTTGATTTACCTGCTCAAAACCATATCAAAGTAGCTGAGATGGTTATAAATAAAGCAAAAAGAGAAGTAGAGATGGGTAAAGATGTTGTTATCTTACTTGATTCTATTACTAGACTTGCCCGTGCTTATAATACAGTTACTCCATCTTCAGGAAAAGTTCTAAGTGGTGGTGTTGATGCAAATGCTTTACATAAACCAAAAAGATTTTTTGGAGCAGCTAGAAATATAGAGGAGGGTGGTAGTTTAACTATTATTGCTACTACTTTAGTTGAAACTGGTTCTAAAATGGATGAAGTTATTTTTGAAGAGTTTAAAGGGACAGGAAACTCAGAAGTTGTTCTTTCAAGAAAAGCAGCGGAAAGAAGAGTATATCCAGCAGTAAATATTGTAAAATCAGGTACAAGAAAAGAGGAACTTCTTTTACACCCTGAAGAGTTACAAAAGATTTGGATACTAAGAAATGCAATGGCAGAGATGGATGAAGTTGAGTCATTAAAGTTCTTATATAAAAAAATGAAAGAGACAAAATCAAATGCAGAATTTTTGATCTCTATGAATGCATAAGAGAGAATATAAATAATGAAATTTAATAACCTATCTTACGAAGATAAATTAGATATACAAAAATTAGTTGTAGATTGTATGGATACTATGGGTGGAAGAAACTACTTTTTAGGTATGATTGAAGCTGTAAAAGAGGCAAAACAACACCCAATGTTAAATAAAACAGGAAAGTTTCATTTTCCAAATGGAACTATATCTTGGGGTAAGGAGATATATAAAGATAAAGTTGTAACTTTAAAAAATATGTTAATAGCTAGTGATAAAGATAATATTTTAGATTGTGATAATGAAAAAATGAAAAAAAATATTAACAATGTTATTAAGACTTTAGGAAAACTGGAATTTGCTATCAATGCAAAAGATTCTAAAGAGGTTACTTTTAAACCATTTAACACAATAAGTGATGATAATGTTGAGTTAGATCCACTTTTTCAAATTATATTCTTTGATAGTTTAAATAATACAAAAAGAATTTTAAGTTATAAATAGATTTTCTTAAAATTTTAAAAGGATAGATATGTCTGAAACAATTGATTTTGGAATATATAAAGGTTTAGAGTGGGAAAAACTTTCTACAGAATATCTTCATGGTCTATCAGATATGGGAAATATACAGGCTCAAGATAAATTGAAAAGTATATATGACTCACCTATAGAAACTCAAATAGTAGGGTTTGGAAAATTTTCTGGAAATAAATGGATTGATTTAGATGTTGATTATTTATATTGGATTATTGATACTATTGATACAAATGGTATTAAATATATGCTTGCCTCTAGAGCTTTAAAATATATCGAAGAACATAATAATCCAGAAGAATTTACCGATGTTATATATGTAGATTAAATTTTATACCTTTTATACCCTCTTTAAATTAAAAACATTGCATTATGTCATTCTTTTATAGTGATATTATTTTTTTGTATATAATATTTTTAATATATACAGGGAGTAAATGATGCAACTAATTATAGGAAGTCAAGTAACACTAATAGATGGGGTAACTAAAAAGCTATTTCCTTATGGAAAAGTACTTGAATTGCTTACAAAATTTAAAAATATTTGTAAAGATATTCACTGGAATGTAAATGTACCACAAAGAGATAATTGTAAAATCATAGACAATGAAGAATCTATCAGAATAAAAGATTTCCAAGCAAGATGTTTTCAACAAGATTGTGTTGATAAATTTACTCGTACTACACTTACTGGTTATATTTATGCTCCAACGGGTGCTGGAAAAACAAATATTGCAGCATATTTAATTGCTAAGAGAAATATACGAACACTTTTTATAGTTCCAAAGTCAGACTTGGTAAAACAAACTAAAAAAAGATTTCAAGCTATTTTAGATATTGATCCAAGCTATATAGGGGAACTTAGTTCCTCAAAAAAAGAGTTTGGTGCTGCTATCCTTATAACTACTTGGCAGTCATTAAATACAGAAGCAACTTTACAAAGAGTTATAGAAGATAAATATTCACAGATTATTTGTGATGAGATGCATAAATGTAGTGCAGATGTATACTACAATGTGGTTTCTAAAATACCTGCTATGTACAAACACGGACTAACAGCAACTCCATATAGAAACAATACTAAAAATGAACAAAGACTTTTTGATCTAGTGGGTAATGAACTCACAAGAGTAGAAATATCAGATTTATATAGAGATAAATTTTTAGTTCGTCCAAATATACAATTTAAAAATACAAACTATAAAATAGATATAAATCAACCTTATCTTCAATCATTAGATTTTAATATAAAATTAGGGATGCTTAAAAAAAATATTGATAAATCCAAAAAAAGAAAAGAGATAATTATAAATGATATTAAAAACTCTCTAATAAGAGAAAAAAAGCAGTTTAGTCAAAATAGATCAGTAATATTAGTAAATACTTTAGAGTTAGGACAAACTATAAAAGAGGAGTTGTCAACTACTTACAATGTTTTATATATTGATGCAGATACTAAAGCCAAAGATAGAAATAAAATATTTGATAGTTTAACAGAACATAATATAACAGACTATGTTCTAATAGGTACTTCAAAACTTTTAGGAGAAGGAACTGATATACCATCTATTAGAAATGTTTTTTGTGCAAGCCCAGCTTATCCACCTTTTGAAGATACAGCACGTATGCAACAAATTATTGGACGAGCAATTCGACCATTTGAGGATAAAGAGGTTGCAAATATCATTATTTATGATGATGAAACATCTGGCTGGATTGAAAAAAAGAAACAACATGTTTTTAATATTGTTCAACAAAATGTTAAGCCTATTATGAACTATTGCTAAAAGAGAAGATTTGAGAAATGAAATTGACTAAGATAATTCATTGACATCTATTTTTTAATTTGATATAATCCTCTTATCAAGCAAGATATGACAACTCCTGCGAATTCACTACTCGCATATAGGAAGGGTTTAAAAAGGGATAGTTTAATAACTATCCCTTTTTTATTAGTGGGGAAATTCTAAGGTGGTATTCCTATAAGGAGTATATCTTGCTTAGAAAATTGATAGTAGTTCTATTGATATTGTGTGTTATTCTTGTAATACCACTTTATTAAGATTAAATGGTAAGAGGAAGTAGTGAGCCTTTTACCAGCTATTATCACTTATTATTTATATATCTAGTATAACTACTATATAGTTTCATTAATATCTAGAAATAAATCTAACTCCTTTACTGAGGAACTATAATTAAACTATATATAAATTTATGATAGAATAATCTATTAAAAATTAATATTATGTAGAGGTTTTATTTGAAAGTTGGTGTTTTTGATTCTGGATTGGGTGGTCTTACGGTAGTAAATGCCATAATTCAAACTTTTAATAATGCAGAAATTTTTTATATAGCAGATACTCAAGTTGCACCTTATGGTATTAAGTCGAAAGAAGAGATACTGCAACATAGT
Organism: Campylobacterota bacterium; assembly: GCA_034723795.1. Classification (GTDB taxonomy): domain Bacteria; phylum Campylobacterota; class Campylobacteria; order Campylobacterales; family Arcobacteraceae; genus JAIOSF01. The sequence goes on along the minus strand of JAYEPG010000055.1, from coordinate 2,444 downwards.
TTTGAAGTTACAAAATATTTGATTGCTAAACATGAAATTGATGTTTTGATAGTTGCATGTAATACAGCAACATCAGCGGCGATAAAAGATTTAAGAACAAACTTCCCAAATATTATTATTATTGGTACAGAACCAGGTATAAGACCTGCTTTAAATACAACAAAAACAGGAAGTGTTGGTGTATTAGCAACGCGGGCAACACTTAAAGGTGATAAATATCAATTATTAGTTAATGAGTTGTCATCAAGTAATAGTGTAAAATTATATGAACAAGCATGTCCTGGATTAGTAGAACAAATAGAACTTGGTAAAATTCAAACAGATGATACTTTTGATATGTTGGAAAATTGGTTAAAACCAATGTGTGAAAATGGAGTTGATACTATAGTGTTAGGTTGTACTCATTATCCACTTGTAAGTTCAAATATAAAAAAAATTATGGGTGAAAATATAAAACTTATAGAAACTGGAAATGCAATAGCAAATAGGTTAAAAGATTTAACAAAAGAAAAAAATTACGCCACTTTTGAAAATATAAAAGTTTTTATATATTTTACAGGTGAATTAAATACAGGTATGGTCAATCATATTTTAAAAGATTGGCTTCTTGGCGGAAAAATTATAATAAGAGAGACAAAAGTATGAATCAAAGACAAGTATTAGCATTAAAATATAGACCAAAAAGATTTGAAGATTTAATTGGTCAAGATACAATATCAACAACATTAAGTTTGGCTCTTGATACAAACAGATTGTCTCACGCTTATTTATTAAGTGGACTAAGAGGTAGTGGAAAAACAAGTACAGCAAGAATAATGGCCAAAGCGTTAGTTTGTCAAAATGCTCCTACATCTAAACCTTGTGAAACCTGTGCAGGATGTACAAGTGCAAATGAGAATAGACATTTAGATATTATTGAGATGGATGCAGCATCAAATAGAGGGATTGATGATATAAAAGATTTAATTGAGCATACAAAGTACAAACCAACAAGCTCAAAATATAAAGTTTTTATAATCGATGAAGTTCATATGCTTACAACTCAAGCTTTTAATGCATTATTAAAAACATTAGAAGAGCCACCCGATTTTGTAAAGTTTATTTTAGCTACAACAGATCCTTTAAAACTACCTGCTACTATTTTAAGTAGAACGCAACATTTTAGATTTAAAAGAATATCAGATAAAAATATAATACACCATTTAAGTCATATATTAAATGTAGAGGATATAACTTTTGAAACACCAGCTTTAGAGGTGATAACAAGAAGTGGAAATGGTAGTTTAAGAGATACTTTAACGCTTCTTGACCAAGCTATTATATTCTCAAAAGGTATCATAACTACTGCAACAGTTACAGATATGTTAGGGATGATTGATCCAGCTTTTATGGAAAATATTTTTAATGTAATACTAAATAAAGATGACATAAGACCAATAGTTGAATCGTTAGAGAGTTATGAAGTTGGTCAGGTTTTAGATGAGATAAGTATATATCTAAAACAAAAAATGCTTTTAAATGATATAAAGTTTGATCTTTATGTATTTGATAGATTTTTTAGAATCATAGCTGATGGTAAACAGCTTTTAAATATGAATAGTGATAGTGGATTTGTACTTATTTTAACATTGTCAAAAATGGTTGAAGCGGTTAGTTTAAAAACAATAAATGAGGTTATTTCGCAAGTAAATAATATAGAAGTAACTCAGAATGAAAATGTTACAGATACTATAACTGAACAAACTGCACCAGCAGTTCAAGTTACACCTAAAGTAGAACAACCAGTAGTACAAAAAGTTGAACCACAAATAGACAAACAACCAGAGCCTGAAGTAATACCTCAAGAGCAAAAACAACCAGAACCAAATATTGAACAAGTTCAAGAGGATAGCTCTCTTGTAACATTTAAAAAACTTATAGCAAATATCTATGAGAAAAGTTATGACTTAGGTGAGTGTTTTGAAAAAAGCTTTACATTTGCATCATATGAAAATAATATTTTAAAAATTAATAGTACAGCAACAGGGGAGTGTAAAACAAAACTATATAAAAACTTTGCACATATAAAAAACTTTATAGAAGAGGTATATGGTGCAAACACACAACTAGAGTTTGAAAAAATTCAAAAAGAACAATCCAAGGAGTTAGCCAGGGTAGTTCAACCATCAACTCCACAAGTAGAAAATACACCAGAACCATCAAATAATAATAGTGTAGGCTCAATGATAGAAGATATAGAGTTACACGAGCAACCATCAAGTTGTGTTGCAGGGATGAGTCAGATGCAAAATCCAACAATGGCACAAAAAGAGTTAAATATCGATGATGTTTTAAACTCCAAGATGACTTTAACAGTTATGAAACTATTTCAATCACCAAATCCACCTAGGATAAAAAGCAAGTTGTAATAGTTTAGTTTAAGAGTGTTAAAAATTTATTTTGAT
>JAYEPG010000054.1:0-2906 GCA_034723795.1 Campylobacterota bacterium | reverse complement strand
GTTATGAAGGGAATTAGATTTTATAAAAAGTTGTCTTGACATATTGGGGTAGTATAGTTTTTTTACAGTCATTTGTAAATAAATCCTTTTTAAGCCCATAATACCTAAGCTAGCTTAAGTTTTTAGACCCCCAAATTTTTCATTAAATCGAATGTTTTGGAGAGAGTATTGTATAATCAAAAGTTACTAAATTAAAATATTAAAATACAATCAGTTCCAAAAACAGTACCACAAAAGCAAGTTACAGTAAACAATAATGATGCAGTAAGAAAGTATTGTATAGATAACATTATAATAAGTATGATACAATACAACATTATATGAGGACAATTAAATGAAACTAAAAATTGCAATGATTTTAATATTTATACTAACAAATGGAATACTGTACTATACTAATACGCAAACAAAAAACGAAAGAATAGATTTAATTTTAAATGAACAAATCAAAGATTTAGAAACTCACTATAATTTGACTATGGATTATTTTATACAAGATGCTAAAACTATAAAAAATAATATAGATAATAATAAAAAAATAATAAAACTTTTTTCACAAGCCCAAAATGCCACAAAAGAGCAAAGAGATATTTTAAGAGATAAATTATATAAGCTTTTAGCTCCTCAGTATGGAAGAATACATTCAAGAGGGATACTTCAATTTCAATTTGTATTTCCTGATAATAAATGTTTTTTAAGAATGCACAAACCTAGTAAGTATGGAGATGATTTAACTAATATAAGATATAGTTTTAAACAAGCCAATAAAACTAAAGAAACTATTATTGGTTTTGAGCAAGGGAGAACCACACATGCTTTTAGATATGCATATCCTTATTATGATAAACAAGGTAATCATTTAGGTGCAATTGAAACATCATTGAGTTCTCATTTTCTTCAAGAAAAACTTTTAAGTGTAAACAAAATACATTCACACTTTTTAGTAAATAAAAATATTTTTGATGTAAAAGCTTGGGAAACAAAAGATTTAATACAAAAATATATGCCAAGTATTGAGCATAAAGATTATATGTTTGCTTTAACCAATCATTCAAATAAAGGGAAGCTTATAAATAAAGAAAAAACAATTATATCAAAGCTAAGAGAACAAATAAATAATAAAATAGCTTTAAAAAAACCATTTGCTGTATATAAGAATTTAGAACACAGTACAAATATAATAACATTTTTACCTATTACTAATACACAACAAAAAGATGTTGTTGCATATGTAGTTTCATATAATGATAATCAAACTATTTATAATATTATTAAAGATTACAATAAAGCTAATATTGTTAGACTTGTAGGACTATTACTATTATGTTATTTTATTTATAGAAATTTAAACTATAAAAATGAGCTTGAAGAAGAGGTTGAACTTAAAACAAAAAGTTTAAATAATAAAAATACAAAACTTCAAGAACAAGCAAAAATACTAACTCAAATACATAGAGAACTTGAAGATAGTGAGTATGAGCTTGAAGAGATAAATAAAAACCTTGAAAACAGAATAATAGAAGAGGTTGAAAAAAACAAACATATACAAGAGCAACTTTTTAAATCAGAAAAATTAGCAAGTATGGGAGATATGATAGGAAATATAGCTCACCAATGGAGACAACCACTTTCTGTTATATCAACAGCCTCTACTGGTATAGTTATGCAAAAAGAATATGGTATATTGGATGAAACTAATCTTATTGATACATGTAATAAAATAAATGATAACGCTCAATACCTATCAAAAACAATAGATGACTTTAAAAACTTTATCAAAGGGGATAGAACTAAAAAACTATTTAGTTTAAAAAAAGATGTAGATAGCTTTTTACATTTAGTAGAGGGTTCAATTAAAACTCATAATATAAATATGATATTAGACTTACAAGAAGATATAAAAATAGATGGTTATGAAAATGAACTAACACAATGTTTAATAAATATATTTAATAATGCAAAGGATGAGTTGATAAAAAAAGATACCAATGTATCTTTTGACTCAACGAATAAAAAGAACTATAACAATGAAGATAGACTTATATTTATAACAACTTCTACAAATAAAGATAAAGCAATTATAAAAATAAAAGATAATGGTGGAGGAATACTAAAAGATATTTTACCTAAAGTATTTGAACCATACTTTACAACTAAGCACCAATCACAAGGAACAGGCTTAGGTCTTCATATGACTTATAACTTAATTGTAGATGGTATGAATGGAACTATTGAAGCAACTAATGATAGTTTTGAATATGGTGGTAAAAATTATACTGGAGCAGAGTTTATTATAACGCTTCCGTTGTCTTAATATCAATTTAAATATGGAATTAAATGTACCCATTTGATTGGAATGGATAGCGAGATTAAGCTCAAGATTATGATATAATTTAAAAAACTATATTACATTAAGGAAGTAATCTTGCAAGAGTTAAAAGAAGAACTAAATAAAATATTCAATATCCAAAGTTTTGAAAAAATAGAAATTGATGATAATTCAAATACATCGATAAACGATACATTAAAGTTCCAAAACTTCAAATCAAATAATGATTTATTAACTAAATTAGAGCAATTAAAAAAGCTTGAAGCCATATACTGCAAATCAGAAAATAAAATCATACTCCCAAAACTCACAATAATAATACAAATCCTACAAGATGCAAAAAATGCAATAGACACACTAAACTCAATAGGTAAAAACAATAAAAAACTAGCATATTATGAAAGTAATAAAAATGCTTCTCTTGAAGATTTAGGATTTAATGAAAAAATTTTTTGGGGGTCTAAACACCCTTATTTAAAAAATTATTTTCCATAATTTACTAAGTAAAAATCAACTATTTTAATCTTCAATCCTTTATTAAATCCATTATGTATATTCATTAACTTTTTCATAGGTG
>JAYEPG010000053.1:0-2910 GCA_034723795.1 Campylobacterota bacterium | reverse complement strand
TGAATATACATAATGGATTTAATAAAGGATTGAAGATTAAAATAGTTGATTTTTACTTAGTAAATTATGGAAAATAATTTTTTAAATAAGGGTGTTTAGACCCCCAAATTTTTCATTAAATCCTAAACTGTAATCATCCAAGCTATCAAAGGGAATTATACTTTTTATAAAGTTTTTTTGTTCAAGTAAACTCATAGATAACCTTTTATAAGATTTTTTATAAATATTATATATTTTTAAAGTAGCATTAGTGTAGCAAAAAAAGTGAAACTATAATTATAGTTTTACTTTTGGATTGAAATATAAATCTCAATCTCATCCTCTTTTGTATATTTTTCAAAGTCTACACTGTATTTTCTTTTATATTCATCATTGTTTTCAAAGTATTCCCATATCTCTTCCCAAGTTTCAAAAATAATTTCTGGAAGTTCCCCTTTTTTTGAAAATACAAGGTATCTTTCATTTTCTATTACTATTGGATTTTTTGCTTTTGAAACCTCTACACCAACTGTTAGATCAAAATCTCCATTTAAATCAGAAACATAATTTGAATAAACCCCATACATAGCTGTATCTTTTACTTTATTATGAGTTTTTGTATAGATATGGTTTTGAGTATATTCATCCCATAATTGAGCTATCTTTGCTTTATCTTCTGTTAATTCATTTTTATTATTTGTTGTAACACTTATTCCTGAGATCATCATTTTTTTTATCTGTTTAATTTTCATTGTTTCTCCATTTTTTGAATTATAATAGAATATTGCTTAGTTGATAATATTTAAGATTAATTATCATTACGATAGACAATTATCCCATCTTGTTTAGAGATATACTTTTTTAGTAAACTATCTATAACTTTCATCTTTTTTGAACTAGCATGTCTTAAATAAACCATACCGTTTTTAACTATAATAATACCAGTATGAGTTACATCAAGACCGCTTAGGTTTGTATATATACCTATATAATCACCAGTTTTCAGCTTAGATATATCTATATCTTTACTTTGGATATAAAAAATATCTCTTTTTATTATAGTTATACCTTTTAAATAAACTTTATCTTTTGATTTTTGGTTTAAGTATTTTGTGATTTTACTACACTTCCCTATTTTACAAGTTATATCTTTGATATTTTTATTGTAAGTTACCCAATCACTAAAAAAATGTTTTCTATTTTTATATGATATTTTACCATTTTTATATCTAGTATCTATAAGCTTTGATTTAAATGTATCAAAACTATTTGAACCTTTTAAAGACTCAATAGTGTCTATAAATGTAAAACAATCAAAAGAGCTAAAGTCTATAACCAACTTCTCTTTACTATTAGAAGAGCCTATTAAACTGTTTGCTTTATATTTTGTACCTAAAAAATGATTTGATATTTGTTCTATAGTTTTAGTTTGTTTAAAATCAATATCTTTATAAGAAGCAAGATTTATACTAGATGATGCAAATATACAAGATACTAAGCCAAGATATAAAAATATAAGTTTTTTCATAACTCAATATTATCAAAATAAACTAATATATTTATAAATAAATATTTAACATCTAAAGGGATATAATTCTGCTAAATTTTACACAAGAAGAGGGAGATAGTTGTGCAACATTATGTTACTAGTATAGATTTAGGTTCTAATTCATTTAGAGTTTTAAAGTTTGATTGTAAAACAAAACAAACAATATCAGAGTTTGAAACTACGGTTGGTACTGCTGATGGGTTATCAAAAAGTGGTGATATATCTTGTGATGCACTAAATAGAATCATAACAGCTATTAAAAAAAGTATTGAAGTTGTTAACTACAATCCAAAAGATGCAATAGCAGTTACAACACAAGCCCTAAGAGTTGCAAATAACTCAGAATATATTTTGCAAAATATAAAAGAAAACACTGGTGTATCATTTAACATAATAGACGGGGAAAAAGAAGCAAACCTAACACTCTTGGCTATGCAATACGCATTAAAAAGAGAGAACCTAAAAGATGATGATTTTGTTTTACTTGATATTGGTGGTGGTTCAACTGAACTTATACTATATCAAAATAAACAAAGCGATATAAAAAGTTTCTCTTTTGGAATAGTTACATTAAGTCAATCTATCAATCAAAAAGAGGATTTTGAAAAGTTTGAAAATGAGGTCTTAATATTTTTAAAAAACTCAAAATATGATATATCAAACTCCACTTTTATAAGCACAGCAGGAACACCCACAACTGTAGCAGCACTAAAACAGGGTCTAAACTATAAAACATATGACAAACAAAAAGTAAACGGCACTACACTAAGTATAGATGAAGTAGTGTCAATTCAAAAAAAACTAAACACTCTTGATAAAGATGAACTTATAAGTGAAGTAGGAACAGGAAGAGAAGATTATATAAATACAGGGATGTCAATATACAAACTCTTTTTTAATACTCTTAAAAAAGATATATCTATAGTATTTGATGATGGGTTACGAGAGGGTGTTGCGTTGGAGCGGTGTAGCTGTATAATGATAAGATAAAATATATTTAATCTTTAAAAAGATATAATTTAGTCAATTGTAAAAGCTCCAAAGGAAAGCAATGGCTAAAGATAACAAAAACATGCAAATAAAAGAAGATACTTTTTATAACAATATTAAAAATATACTTCATACTGCAAGAGATAAAGCGTATAAACAAGTAAATTTCACAATGGTTGAAGCGTATTGGAATATAGGACAAAAAATAGTCAATCAAGAACAAAATGGAGATAATAAAGCAAAGTATGGAACTTATCTTATTAAGGAACTTTCTATACAATTAACGACTGAATTTGGTAAAGGTTTTAGTAAACGAAACCTACATAATATGGTGAAATTTTATACTTATTTTCCAATTGTGCAGACACTGTCTGCACAATTGAGTTGGAGTC
>JAYEPG010000052.1:0-2982 GCA_034723795.1 Campylobacterota bacterium | reverse complement strand
CTATCTCTTATCCCTTGCTCATCTTCTACATACAGTATTGTTAGTTTTTTTATATCACTCATCTATTTTCTCCCACTCTTTTCTTCTATCTCTTCACAAAGCTTCAGTTCCCACCCATGAAATATAAGTACAACTTTTTTTAGTTTCACACCATCTTTTGTATATGTTGTTACCATACTATCATCTTCATATTTGTCTAGTTGTTCTATAGCTTCTTTTTTTAGTTTTTCTATCGTTTGTTTATCTGCTTTATCATTTCGTTTTATATATTTAAACTCTAATAGTCCCATATATTTCACATAAGGGTTAAAAGGTTTTATCAGTATATCCACAAACCCTTTGTTTAATTCTAATTCACTTTTTGCTATGAAATAAGGTGTGAGTGAAAGATAAGCTATATACATAGACTTTATACTTTGTTCTTTGTAGATGTAGTCTCGTATCCCTGTATTTTCTTTTATCATTTGAGCTAAATATCTAAAAATTTCCAAACTACCATTTAAAGCAAACTCTTTAAGATACTCTTCTAGTTTATTAATATTAAGCTTAAATACTTTTTCTAAAGATAGAGTGTCTCTTAAAAAATCTATATCTATCCTTTTTACTGTCTCATTTGGTATTTTTAGATTTAGGTCTAGTTCTCTATCTTTTATAGTAACTAAACCTAGATAAAACATAAGAGATTTGAAGTTGTTCATCTCTTCAAGTTTTAATGCAGAGAAGTCTTGAACAAGGTTTGATACAGATACACTATCCCCTGCTATCAACGCTTGAAGTGTTTCAAAGTTTCCATTTAGTTTTTTATTTGTATAGACTATATTTCTAAGTTTTGAGTAGTCGCTTCTTACATTTATATCTATCATCTCTTTTGGGAGCTTATTTGATTTTTGATATTTGTTTATGAAGTATAAAATCATATCTGTATTAAATACTTTTTGTTCCGTATCTTCACTAAAATTATAGTTGTTGTACCACTCTTTTAATATATCTTTATCAACATCAATTTTATAGTAGTTTAGTATCTCATCTAGTTCTTCTTCATTAAATCCTACCATATCATTTAAATTAGCATCTAAAGATATATTGCTTCCTATATTAAATCCACTTGTAACATCAAACATAGTCATAGGTGTTACACCTGTGATAAACATTCTTTTTAATGGGGAGTTTTCCATATCTGTTGCTGTTTTTAATATGGTAAAAAATTGTTTAAAAGATGCTGTTTTTTCACTAACCAATCCTAAGTATTCTGATTTTTCTCTCAACAGTAGTTTATTTGCGAAGTTGTCATACTCATCTATAAGTATCATTAGTTCTAGTTTTTCCTCTTTTAGATGTGTAAACAGATTGTTAAATAAAATCATAGGATTGGTGTTGTTTTCAACACTAAGCTTATATTTTCTTATAAAAGAGTTTAGTGTGTTTAAAATATCTATTTTAAAACTCTGCTGCACATCATTTACATCAATAGCACTAAAGTTAAATCTCATTATTAGATATTTATTGACATTTTTTGTAGGGTGCTTGCCTATATAGGTATCACCATAAAGAGTTTCAAAATTATCTTTATAATCTCTGTCGTAATAATAGTGTAGCATAGAGATAAACATTGATTTTCCAAATCTTCTAGGTCTTAAAAATATAAGAAAACTCTCATTTAAATCTTCAAGTTTTTCTATAAATGGTGTTTTATCTATAAAATAAAAATTTTCCTCTTTAACATTTTTGTAGTCTGCTAATCCGTATGGTATTTTTTTAAGTTTACTCATCTATTTTCTCCCACTCAAAATTACTAATATTCTTCTCATCCTCATCAAAGTTTATACCAACTAGATATATATCTTTACTGTCATTTAGATACTTTTGTGAGTATTGTTTATCTTTTATCTGTTGTGGTGCATCACCATCTCCTACTTTAAACTCAATGATATAAATAGCTTGCTTCATCTTTATAGTTAAATCTATTCTACCCTTATTTGTTACATCTTCCCCTACTATATCAAGACCTAAAGATTGTAAATATACATATATCACACTTGCATAAAAACCTTCATAGTTTTGAATATCATTTTTGGTGTAGTTGTTGTATGGGATTGATGCGAAGATTGATTTTAGAGCATCTCTAAAGCTTGTCATATCACTATGTAATAAACTTTTATAAGTATCTGTTTTCTTCTGTGTTGCATTTTTATCTTTTAATATTTTAGCGATAATATAATCATTTAGAGATTGTTTTACCTCTTTGTTTGGTATTTTTAAACTGTATTCTAATGTTTCAAAAATTGTTGTTTCTACTTTATCTATTGTTAAATAACCAGCTTGATAGAGTATCACTTCAAGGTCAAGATTCTCAATATCAAAACTATTTAGAAGTTTTTCATCTACTTTTAGATTTGCTAAGTTTGGTAGAAAATAGTTATTTTGTTTGATTAGCTCCATTAAAAATGTAGGAGTACCTGTCTCAAACCAATAGTTTTTGTAAAGATGTCCTTTTGAGATAAACAGTAATATATCAAATGGATTATACATATCACTACCTAAGAAATTATAGCCATTGTACCAGCACTTTAATTTATCCATATCTACATCTTGTAAATATGGTTTAAATGTAGTTTCTACATCATTTTGAGTGTACCCACAAATATCGCCATAAGCTTTATCAAGTGATATGTCTGTGATATTATTTAATCCACTAAATATAGATGTTTTTGTAAACTTGCTAACACCTGTCAAAAATGCAAATCGTAAAAACTCATCACTCCCTTTTATGACACTATAAAAATTTACAAGAACATCTCTAATGCTTTTAGCAACTTCTGGGTTTGTAATATTGTCCAAGATAGGTTTATCGTATTCATCTATTAAAATTACTACTTTTTGGTTGTATTTTTCATTTGCTTTTCGTATAAGTTCACTAAAACATCTTCTATCACTTGCTTTATACTGACAAGTTATATCTAGCTTTTTTTGATTAAATAAAAA
>JAYEPG010000051.1:0-14489 GCA_034723795.1 Campylobacterota bacterium | reverse complement strand
AATAAAATTACTCCTGAGATGACTGATGAAGTTTATAAATACTTAAACTTTAATAAAGTTTCTAAAGAAGAGTTAGAAGATATGGTAAAATAATTGTATTAATATAAAACTACAACTATTTAGATATTAAAAAGCCTCATCGTAAAGATGAGGCTTTTTTAGTATTAAATTTTTATATTTATACTTTATTAACACAATTTTACTATTATATACTGATACGATTTTATAAAAGAGGATATATAATGATAGTTGCTAATAATCTAAAAAAAGTATATAAAACAGGTGAAATATCGCTTGAAGTTATAAAAGATTTCTCACTTGAAATAAATGAGGGTGAATTTATATCTCTAATTGGTCCAAGTGGAAGTGGTAAGTCTACTGTTTTAAATATGCTTGGGTGTTTAGATACTCCTACTTCAGGTGGTTTAGTTATTAATGGTATTGATATAACTAAGATGAATAGTACAAAGCTAGCTAACTTTAGAGGTGAGCATGTTGGGTTTATTTTTCAAAGTTTTAATTTAATTCCTGTATTAACGGTATATGAAAATATTGAGTATCCGCTAATTATGATACAAAACTTAGATGAGAATGAAAGAAAAAAACGTATAATCAATCTTTTAAAAGAGGTTGGTATGTTAGAACAAAAAGATAAGACTCCAGATAAAATATCAGGTGGACAGATGCAAAGAGTTGCAATAGCAAGGGCGTTGGTTACAAATCCAAAGATTGTATTTGCAGATGAACCAACAGCAAATCTTGATAGTCAAACTGCACATAAGATTATTGAACTTATGAAGAAAATTCAAAAAGAACACAATACTACTTTTGTATTTGCAACACATGATGAAAAAATAGTATCAAATGTTGATAGACTTATTACATTAGTTGATGGTGTAATTACTGAAGATAAAAAGGTTAGTTAATATGAATAATCAATTTAATATAGTGAAAATATCTTATAGAAACTTAAAAAGAAATCATAGAAGAACTTTACTTACTGCTTCTTTAATAACTCTTGGTGTTGTATTTGTTTTAGTTTATACAGCTATGGCAGGTAGTTTTAAAGGTTATATGGTTGGTCAAATTACAGATAGTATGATGGGTCATTTACAAATTCACAAAAAAGGGTATGTCGCATCTTTAGATAATCTCCCTTTAGATAAAAACTTAAATAAAAAAGCTTTAGAGATGATTGAGGAGCAGTTAGAAGATAATCCATACATCCAAAGCTACTCTTATCGTATAAAATTTGGTTCAATGCTTTCAAATTTTGTAAGTACTACAAATATAAGATTAAATGCAGTAAACCCTAAAGATGAATTTAAAACTTTACCAGACTTAGCAAAAAGATTTAATGATTTTAATGGAGAGTTAAAAAAAGGTGAGATAATAATACCAGAACTTTTAGCAAAGGGTATGAAACTAAAAGTTGGAGACCCAATAGTTTTAGTTGCTAACAATAAAAACGGTAGCGTAAATGGGATAAATCTAAAAATAGTTGGAGTATCTCAACAAATAAGTGGACCAGGTGGAAGAGATGGTTATATAAATATAGCTGATGCAAAAAAGGTTTTAAGAATAAAAGGTGTTGAGATAAGTGAAATTGTCGTAAGACTAAAAGATGTATCTATGTTAAAAGAGGCAATTAACAGTTTAAAACCAATTACAATGCAAAAAAATAAGATGGGTAAACCAGCCTTTGAAGTACACCCATGGACTAAAATAAGTCCTTTTTATAACGTAATTAAAATGATTGATATTATGAATATATCTATACAAGTTATACTTATATCAATTGTTCTTATTTCTATACTAAATGTTATGATTATGAGTGTTTATGAAAGGATAAAAGAGATTGGAACTATTGCTGCTATGGGAACTCCACCTAATACAATAATAAAATTATTTTTAACAGAAGGTCTAATGTTGGGAATATTTGGAGCATTTGTTGGAAGTATTGTATCTTTAGGTGTAGTATTTGGTCTTGATATGGCACAAATTAGTTATAATTTCGGAAAACAGAGTGATTTGATTTTATCACCTACTCTTAGTGTAGTAGAGGTTTTAAGTGTAAGTATTATAGTTATAGTTATATCACTTATCGCATCTATTAGTCCTGCGATTAAAGCTTCAAAGCTAGATCCAGTTGAAGCTTTAAGATCAAATTAATTATTATAAATATAAAAGGTTAAAAATGACACAACATGTAGAAACTATACAACGGTTTATAAAAGACGAATCATTCAGTGGGGTCTTACTTTTTGTAGCAACAATTGCAGCTGTTATGGTTGCAAATTCAGCTTTAAGTGATTCATATTTTGAGTTATGGAATATGGCTTTAGGTGTAACAATTGGTGATTTTGTTATTTCGATGAGTTTAATGCATTGGATAAATGATGGTTTAATGGCACTATTTTTCTTAATGGTTGGACTTGAGATTAAAAGGGAACTTTTAATTGGTGAGTTATCATCAGTTCAAAAAGCAAGTTTTCCTATAGTTGCAGCTATCGGAGGGATGTTGATTCCTGCTTTAGTTTATGTTGCTTTTAATATGGATGATCCTAAAGGTTTTGGAATCCCTATGGCTACTGATATTGCATTTGCCTTAGGTATATTGATACTTTTAGGAAAAAAAGTAAATCCAGCGTTAAAGCTATTTTTAGTTGCTTTAGCAGTTGTAGATGATTTAGGTGCTGTTATAGTTGTTGCAACTGTTTATACAAGTGAGATTCATGCTGAGTATTTTTTACATGCAGGACTTGTGTATGCTTTAATATGGTTGTTAAATGCTAAAAAAGTAACTATGTTACTTCCATATTTACTTCTAGGTATTGCTTTATGGATTTTTATTCACTCTATTGGTGTTCATGCTACAATTGCAGGTGTTCTTTTAGCTTTTGCTATACCTATTTCATCAAAAGTAGATGAAGAAGATTTTATTTCAACTACATATAGATCTATTGATAAATTTGAACAAAATGTAGATGATATACCAATTTTAAATCATCATCAAATTGATGCTCTTGAGGATATAGCGTATAACTATGATAAGGTACAAAATCCTTTAGTTAAACTAGAACATCAACTTCATGGTTTTTCAGCATTTTTTATTATGCCGTTGTTTGCGTTTTCAAATGCAGGGGTTATTCTTGATTTCTCTGCAGTGTCAGCTAACTTAATGATTGTTATTGGTGTAGTTCTTGGTCTTATTGTAGGTAAACCTGTAGGTATTGTAGGGCTTACATATTTAGCACAAAAGTTAAAAATAGTGAAAAAACCTGATGATTTAGGTTGGGATGAAATAGTAGCAGTTGGTTTCTTAGGTGGTATTGGATTTACTATGTCTATATTTATCACTCAACTTGCATTTTTAGATCAAAGTATGATAGATGCTGTTAAACTTGGTATTTTCTTTGCTTCATTTATTGCTGGTATTCTTGGTGTAATACTAATTTTAAAAGCTTATAATAGAAAAATAGCGATGGAAAAAGTTAAACACAACTAAAATAAATATATGACAAAAATAGCGATTTTATCCTCTCACAATGGTAGTGGTTTTGATACATTATATCAAGCATCTAAGAATAATATCTTAGATATTGATATACCACTAATCATATCTAATAATACAAATGCAAAAGTTATTCAAAACGCAAAAAAACTAAATATAGAAAATCATATTATAAATGATAAATTATTTAAAAATGTAGATGAAGAGATAGTTAAACTTCTAAATAAACACAACTGTAGATATATATTTTTAAGTGGATATATGAAAAAAATATCTTCACTTATTACTAGAAACTTTAAGGTTATAAACTCTCATCCATCTTTACTCCCTTTGTATGGTGGTGCTGGTATGTATGGTAGATATGTACATGAAGCTGTTATTAACAATAAAGAATCTATAAGTGGTGTTACTATTCATGAAGTTGATGAAAACTACGATGAGGGTAAAATTATTTTACAAAAGAGTCTTAATATCAAAGATGATGAAACTGCCAATTCGCTTGAAGAAAGAATAAAAATATTAGAACAAGAAGCTATAATTGATGGTTTTAAGTTATGTTTGAAGTAGCTGAATATATAGGAATAATCGCATTTTCAATAAGTGGATTTTTTACAGCAGTTAGA
Source organism: Campylobacterota bacterium (assembly GCA_034723795.1). Lineage (GTDB taxonomy): Bacteria > Campylobacterota > Campylobacteria > Campylobacterales > Arcobacteraceae > JAIOSF01. The sequence continues at coordinate 10,352 of JAYEPG010000051.1, read as the reverse complement.
AATAATCTTGATCTTTTAGGTATTTTAATATCTGTGTTTTTAACAGCACTTGGTGGTGGTATATTAAGAGATATTACTGTTGATATAACTCCATATACTTTCTCACATAATACACCTGCAATTATAATTTTACTTGTGATGATTTTAATGATTTTAATAAAATTTCACAAAAAAGATTCTATAAAAAATAAACCTTTATTTATTTTAAGTGATTCTATTGGTCTTGTATCTTTTAGTATTACGGGTGCATTAGTTGCTTTAGAATATAATTTTAATATTACAGGTGTGTTAGCATTATCATTTATAACAGCAGTTGGTGGTGGAATAGCTAGAGATGTTATTATAAATAAAGTTCCATTTATATTTAAAACGGGATTTTATGGTACTATATCATTATTAGTTGGGTTGATTATATATACTTTAGATTTTTATAGCTTAATATCTTTCTTTAGTTTAGCAATAATCTTACTATTTGGTGTAACACTAAGAGTTGTTGCATACTATAAAAAATGGTCAATACCATTAGTATAAATATTTAAAAAAGGGAAAATATGTTAGAAATAATCATTTTTACAATACTAATTTCAACAATATTAAATTTATTTTTAAAACAGTTTGGGATACCTACTATTATTGGGTATATTGCTACAGGAACAGTTATCGCATATGGATTTGATCTTCATGATGCAGTACATAATCATGAGTTAAAAGAGATAGCAGAGTTTGGTGTAGTATTTTTAATGTTTACAATAGGTTTAGAGTTTTCTGTAAATCATTTAATGAGAATGAAAAAAGCAGTTTTCTTTTATGGAGCACTTCAAGTAGTAGTAACTGCTGCATTTTTTGCATTTTTAGCAAACTTTGTTTTTGGTATTGAAATTAAGTCTTCGGTTATTATTGGTTCTGCATTAGCTTTATCTTCAACTGCAATTGTTTTAAAACTATTAAATGAAAATGGTGATATAAATAAAGTTTTTGGTCGTAAGGTTTTAGGTGTATTACTGTTTCAAGATATTGCAGTTATACCAATTTTACTTATGATAACAATATTTTCAGTTCAAGATGGTTCTATATCAGACTTACTTTTAATGACATTTGGTAAAGCTATACTATTGTTATTAGGGTTATTTATTGCTGGTAAGTACCTACTTGAACCATTTTTTAATGCAGTTAGTAGAACAAAATCAAATGAGATATTTATAAGTTCAATTTTATTAATAGTTATTGGTGCATCTTATGTTGCTCATGCCTTTGGTTTTTCTTACTCATTGGGAGCTTTTATTGCTGGTATGATGATTGCTGAGACACATTATAAACATCAAGTTGAAGCTGATCTTATTCCATTTAGGGATCTTCTTTTAGGTATATTTTTCATAACTGTTGGTATGCAGCTTGATTTTAAAATAATATTTGAAAATATTGGTATTATTTCTATTCTTCTTCCTGCTTTAATTGCTATAAAAATAGCAATAATATACTCTATATTTAGATTTAAATCAACACCAAGAGAATCATTAAAAACTGCACTTTCTATATTTCAGTTAGGTGAGTTTGCTTTAGTTATATTTGAGCTTTCATTTGCACAAGGTTTAATAGATCCTGTGTTTGGACAAGTGTTAATTGTAATTGTTGTTATATCTATGATTATTACACCATTTGTATTAAAAAATATTACACCAATTACAGACTTCTTTATAAGAACAAAAGAAAAAGATAATGATTTTGCTCCAGTACAAAAAGAAGGTTTAATAAATCATATTGTTCTTATTGGTTATGGTAGACTTGGGAGACATATATCAAAGTTAATTCAAAAAGATGGTATTGAATTTGTAGCAATTGAAGGTGATATAGAGATTGTAAAAGCAGCACAAAAAACTAATATGCCAGTTATTTTTGGAAATGCTTCACAAAAAAATATTTTAGAATCTATAAATATAAAAGATGCATCATCTGTAATAATATCAATTGGAAATAGTCAAAAACTAAATCATATTTGTGAAGTTGTAAATGACTTAACACACAATACAAAAACTATTGTAAAAGTAAATAGATTTGAAGAGAAAGAGTTATTATCTAAATTAAATCTATCTCATGTAATTGTAGAAACGGAAAACACTGCTTTAGCTATGTATAATGAAGCGTTAAAGTGTTAATAATATAAATCTAATTATTAACACTTTGTTAACAAATTTTGTTTAAACTTTTAATATAAAAACAACATAAAGGTATGATTATGAAAAATTTAACTAAAAGTTTAGTGTTAGTAAGTTTGTTAAGTAGTGTAGCATTTGCAGCACCTACAGCACAACAAAAGTTTAATAGTGCAGATAAAAATAACGATGGTATATTAACATCAGAAGAGTTTTATAACGATCAAGCTAGAAAAATGGAAAAAAAGATGAAAGAGGGAAAAGCTTTAAAAGGTGTTTCTACTGCTCCACATTTTGATGGTGTTGATAAAAATAGTGATGGTAAAGTTACTTTTAATGAGTATGATACTTTTCACACTGTAAGACAAAAAGAGATGCTCAATATAAAAAATCAAGGAAGAGCTGGAAACAAAGGTTTTGATATGTTCCAAAAATATGATAAAAATAAAGATGGAAATATAAATAGAGAAGAGTTTAGAAATCTTTACCAACAAATGCAACAAAATAAAGATAGAAAAGGTTCAGGTAAAGGGAATGGAAGAGGTAATATGTAATGAAAAAAGTATTATTTACTTTACTTCTTACTGGTTCTTTATTTGCTGATAACTTATTAGTTCAAGTTGATAAAAAACTAAGTCCAGGAAGTTCTCAAAGTTATAAAAAACTTATAAATATTGAACCAGATGGTACAAAAAAAGAGTTTTTGATGTATCAAGCAAAAAAAGATAGTGATAAGATGGTGGCACTTTTTTTAAAACCAGAATCTGAAAAAGGTAGGGCAACTTTAAGACTTGGGGACAATATGTGGTTGTACCTTCCTGAAGTAGGGCGTGCTATTCGTGTAACATCTATGCAAAGTGTAGTTGGCGGTGTTTTTAATAATAGTGATATTATGAGACTTGATTTTTCAACAGAGTATGATATAAAATCACAAAAAGATGAAGGTGATTTTTATACACTTAAAGTAACTGCAAAAAGCGAAAATGTTGCTTATGATAGATTAACAATGACTATAGATAAAAAATCACTTACTCCTACAAAAATTGATTGTTATAGCTCAACAAATATGTTGATAAAAACTTTACATTATAAAGATTTAAAAGATTTTGGAAATGGCATAATAAGACCAGCGGTAATAGAAACAGATTCACCTTTATACAAAGGGTACAAGTCTATTATGGTTTATGGAAAAATATCTCCAAAAGAGTTTTCAAATGAAGCTTTTACTTTAGACAACTTAGGAAAAGCAGCAGAATTAAGAAGATAAGGTATGATAAAAGATTTTAAAATTTTACCATTTTGTTTATTTTTGCCTTTATTGATATTGGCTGATGATTATTCGTTTGATATGGATGAGTTAGATACCATAGAGGTAAAAAGTTATGAATATAGTGGTTATTTAAAATCTGAATATAAATATTTAAATATAAAAAATGAATCAAATATAAACAACTATCTGGGTGAAGCTATGGTTGATTTTAAATATTATAATGATAAATTAACTATAAGCAGTGAGTTTATGGCTAATTATGAAAACATAGATAACAATGAGGATAAATCTTATAGTTTAAACCAATTATATTTAAACTATAGTTTTAACAAAAATCATTTTATAAATGTTGGTAAAGTATCATCAAAATGGGGTAAAGGGTATTTTTTCAACCCTATAGCTTTTATAGATAGAAAAAAAGACCCAAATAATCCTGAACTTACAAAAGAGGGTTGTGAACTATTAGGGTATAAATACAATAAAGCTTATTTAGATTCAAACTTAAAAAACTTTACATTTGATATGGTGTATTTACCAACTTCAAGAAATCAAAATAATGATTTATATAATAATTCATCGAACAATATTGCACTAAAAGCTTATTTTTTATATTTTGATACTGATATAGATATAGTATATTTATATAGTGATAAAACGGCAAATAAATTAGGAATAGATTTTTCTACAAATATTGAAACAAACTTTGAACTTCATGGAGAGGCTACTAGAGATACAGATGGATTATATTCTTATTTAATAGGGATAAAGTATTTAACTCATTCTGATTTAACAATTACAAGTGAATATTTTTATCAAAATGAAACTTTAAGTCAAACAGAACCTTTTTGGGATAATAGATATTTTTTAAATAAACTATCACAAAAAGAGCCATTTGATATTTTATATTCATCTGTTTATTACAAAAATAGTTTAAATATAAATGATAAATCGTATCAAAATACAATAGGTGCTACATACAGTTTTAACAATAATATTGACACAGACCTATCTATTGGCAACAACCATGGAAAAGCTTTGAGTGAATATGGCTCAAAAAGAGTTTCCAAGTTTTTTAGCTTTGAGATAAAATGGAGCTTTTAACTACTCTTTATAACGTTTAGGACAATCAAATGAGATAAAGCTTGCATTTGATCCATTTATCTCTTTCCAACTATTACAATTAAATTCAATTTTAACTATACCACAAGTTGGTATATTGTCATAAAAATCAATATAATCCTCAACAAGCATATTTAAAGTAGGGTTGTGACCAAATAAAAAAGCAATATTGTTTTTATCATCAATTGATGTAACTATTTTATGAAGGTTGTTAACTGTTGATTCATAAATATTTTTATCAAATATTATATCTTTTTTATATTTAGTTTTTTTAGCAATAACTTTAGCTGTTATTTTTGCTCTAAGGGCTGGACTTGATATAATTATATCAGGTAATACACCTGCTTCTTTTAACTTTAAACCCATAAAAGGTGCATTTAAAGCACCCCTTTTATTTAATCCTCTATCAAAATCATCTAAAGAGAGATTTTTCCAACTAGACTTTGCATGTCTTATTATATATAGCTGTTTCATCTATTTGCACTATTTACAAAAGTTGGCTAAAAGTCCGTCTTTAAAACATCTATTAAACTAACTGTTTCTATCTCTTCAAAACCTGTTGCTAGTGGTACTAGTATTGTTGCCATATGTTATCCTTTAAATTTATTGTTAAATTATATCAGATAATCACTTTATATAATTATTTATAAATCAAATTATTTCAAAGATGATATGTGGTATAATCGCGAAAATATAATAATAAATAAATATAAAAAAGGAATATAAATGGGACTAGGCGTAGGTATCGTAGGACTTCCAAATATAGGTAAATCAACAACTTTCAATGCTTTAACAAAAGCACAAAATGCAGAGGCTCAAAACTACCCGTTTTGTACAATAGAACCAAATAAAGCTATAGTTCCAGTTCCTGATAAAAGACTAGATAAGCTAGCTGAAATAGTTGACCCAGAAAAGATTCAACACTCAACAATTGATTTTGTTGATATTGCAGGACTTGTAAAAGGGGCTTCTAAAGGTGAAGGTCTTGGAAATCAGTTCTTATCAAATATTAGAGAAGTTGAAGTTATTTTACATATGGTTAGATGTTTTGAAGACCCAAATATCGTTCATGTTGAAGGTGGAATTGACCCTATTAGAGATGTAGAGATTATTGAAACAGAACTTATCTATGCTGATATTACACAATTAGATAAAAAAATTGATAGGCTTAAAAAAGAAGCAAAGTTTGATAAAAAAGCAGCTGCTAGATTAGAGATTGCAAAATCTTTATCTGAACATTTAGATGCATTACACCCAGTAAAAACTTTTGATGATAGAGATAATGAAGATTTTGAAGAGTTAGATAAAGAGTTAAGATTCTTATCAAGCAAAGATATTATCTATGGTGCAAATGTAGATGAAGATAGTTTAGTTGATGGAAATGAGTTAGTTGAGAAATTAAAAGCTCATGCAGACTCTGTTGGTTCTGATTTAATTATGCTTTGTGCAAAGATTGAAGAAGAGCTTGTAGGTATGGAAGATGATGAAGCTTTAGAGATGTTAAATGATCTTGGTGTTGAAGAATCAGGTTTAGAAAAAATTATCCATAAGGCATTTGATAAGCTTGGACTACAAAGTTACTTTACTGCTGGTAAAGTAGAGGTGAGAGCTTGGACTATACCAAAAGGTTGTACAGCACCAAAAGCTGCTGCTGTTATCCATAATGACTTTGAAAAAGGTTTTATTAAAGCTGAAGTTATAGCATACGATGATTTTGTATCTTTAGGTGGAGAAGCTAAGTGTAAAGAAGCAGGTAAACTAAAACTTGAAGGTAAAGACTACATCGTTCAAGATGGTGATGTTATGCATTTTAGGTTTAATGTCTGACTTTAGGATGCTATAAGTATCTACAAACACCCCTAACTAAAGGGGTTTGTAGAGATTCTCTACTTACAAATAACTACATTTAATTACAACTATTTATAGTACTTTGATACCATATAATTTTAGGGTATCAATTTTAAAGGACTATTATGAAACAGTACGGAATTAAACTAGACAAATACCATACAGCAAGTATTAATTATATAATTTTTTGGAAGTTAAAATGAAACCATAAATTAACCAGACATAAAGATGTCATTTTAATACAATACACTTCTACTATAAAATAAGTAGGAGTATCACATGGCAAGAAGAAGATCAAGACATAGAAAATCACAATCTTTAAATACAGTAAACTTTGATAAATCACAATTTGTAGAGAAAGAGCTACAAGATAAAATATCATTATGGATGTTAAGAGCAATTATAACTCTAGGTGGACATAAAGAGTTTATAGGTAATAACAATTATTTTAATAAAGATGATATTGCATACTATTTAGATTTAGGAAAATTTGTAGATATGGAGGTTGAAGATTTCCAGCGATATGAACCTATTAGTATTTTAAAGACTTATCATAATAAATTAGAGAATCGAAAAAGATTTACAAATAATAAAATATTGACTAAAAATATTAAGCAAATATCTAAACTAATGAATTTAAATATTTATGAAGAGCAAATACTAGAATTTTCAATATTGGTACATCAGTATGAGATACTTGAAGATACTATTGATTTAGTTGGAAATAATCTTAATTCTTCACAAGTAAAGAAGATTATCAGTAGTCTTTTAGATATACCACTAAAAGCAGTTAATCAAGCTTTTCATTCACAGTCAAAATTTAGTAAATCTTCTATTTTGACTTTTGATAAAGGAAATACAAATAATATAACTAGAAAACTAGATCCAATAAGTGATGAGTTTTTTGATAATATGCTAAACCTAGATGAAGATATATCTATAATGATAAAAGATAGTGTAAGACCATGCGATAAAGGTGATTTGAACTTAAAAGATTATTCTCATATATCTAGAGATATAGATATATTGGTACCATATTTACAAGATGCAGTAACTTCAAATAAAACAGGTGTAAATATTCTTTTATATGGACTTCCTGGTACTGGTAAAACTGAGTTAGCTAAAACTATTGCCAAAACTTTAAAAACAAATCTATTTGAGATAAGCTATGCCGATGAAGATGATCAACCAATAGATGGTAAAAAAAGACTAAAAGCATATAAAACTGCTCAAGCATTATTAGTAAATCAAAAAACAATATTGATGTATGATGAAGCAGAAGATATTTTTGAAAGTAGTGGCGGTGGGTTTTTCACACCACCATCAAGACAAAGAGATAAAGCATGGATAAATAGAATTCTTGAAACAAACACTATACCAACTGTATGGATAACTAATAATATTCATAGTATTGATAATGCCTTGGTGCGAAGATTTGATATGAGTATAGAAGTACCTATTCCTAAAAAGACACAAAGGGAGAAAATTATATCTAGTTATGCAAATCAAATTTTAAATAAAGATTTGATTGGTAACTTAGCAAAGCATGAAGATATTGCACCTGCACTTATAAGTAGTACAGCTAAAGTTGTGAATTGTATAGAATCAGATGATAAATCTGAAGCATTTACACATATTTTAAATAATACTTTAAAAGCTCAAGGGTATAACGAAATAAAAGAAAATAGTTCTAATGATTTACCTAGTGTTTATAATCCAAACTTTATAAATACAACTACAAATCTTGAAGAGCTAACACTTGGTATAAAAGAAACTGCAAATGCAAGACTTTGTTTATATGGAGCAGCAGGTACTGGAAAAAGTGCCTTTGGAAAATATATAGCTGATACTTTAGAAAAACCTGTAATATTAAAAAAAGCTAGTGACTTACAAAGTAAATGGGTTGGTGAATGTGAAAAAAATATTGCTAATGCATTTGAGGAAGCAAAAGATGAAAATGCTGTATTAATATTTGATGAAGTTGATAGCTTTTTACAAGACAGAAATAACGCAAAAGCTTCATGGGAGATTAGTCAAGTAAATGAGATGTTGGTGCAGATGGAAAATTTTGATGGTATATTTATAGCTACTACAAATCTGATGGATAATCTTGACAAAGCAAGTTTAAGAAGATTTGATTTAAAGCTAGAGTTTGATTATCTAAAATCTGCACAGGCTTGGGAGATGTTTTTATCTTATTGTAAAGAGTTGGGTATTAGAAAACCTGCTATTAGTTTTAAAAGTGGCGTTGAAAGTTTAAGACACTTGACTCCTGGGGATTTTGCAGCGATAATGCGACAAAATAGATTTAGACCTATTAAAAATGTTAAAGATTTAATAAGTAGGCTTGAAGATGAGATTGCTGTTAAGAATGTTAATAATAGTAGAAAAATGGGATTTATTTTATAATGAATGAAATAGAAAATATAAGCAGAAGAGATTTTTTAAAACTGAAATTTCTCTTAATGTTTTATACTTATTTCTCACAATTTTTTGGTGTAAACTTGATGGCAGAGACTACATCATCTAAAATAGATTATTCTATTTTAGATAAGTTATTGAAGATACCATTTAGTCAAGTTGTTAAAGATGAGATAAAATTAAGGGTAGAGTTACAAAAAAAGTATTGTTTAGATACAAATGGAAATCTATATACATTAAATAGATTTTTAAAGGAGACTATCAACTTTGTAGTTTCAAATGGCAATTTTCATGATTTTAAGATTTTAAATAGCTTAAAAGACAAACAGATAGATTATGGATATATGTTAAACTCAACTGCAAAACATAATCAAGTTGAGTCTATGAACTATATGCAACAAAAGTTATTAGGTAATAGTTCAAATGATATGTTAAATGATGCTATACTTTATGCTATAAAATCAAACTCACTTGATACTACTATTCATCTTATGCAACAAAATATTAAGCTTGATGAAAAGATAGTTGATGAAGCGATAACAATATTTCAAAGAGAAGAAAATGATATTTTTTTCAAAAAGCTAAGAGGTTCAAATGACACTAAACTTTTACCATTTGTAGGAGAAACTAAAAAGTTAAAAAAAAGAAGAAAGTCAAAGTTATATGTTGCTAAATCTCACTTTTTTGTTAGCACAGATGAACTAAGAGATATATCATATAATAGTTTAGTAGATATGTACAATTTATACTATATCGATGATTTTACAGCTGAAGCGTATAAAGATAAATTAGAAATTCAAGTATGGAACCATAATAATACTTATATAGTAAATTTTTTTAAAGAGCTTGAGAACTTATTACTTATAAATGGTTTTGAGGACTTTAAAGAAGTATTTCTTAATCAAGATGAATATGACATGCAAGTAAGTGCAGAATTTAAAAGAGATAAAAATAAAGATATAGAGTATTATGACTTTATGAATATTGAAGTATTGTAATACAATTTTAGATAAAATAATATCAAATAATTAAGGGGTCACTATCAAACAAACATTATTTATAGCACCTACAACAGCTAGGGCAAACGAGATACAAAAAAAATACACTAAAGAATATAAGTTTTTAAAAGTTATTACTCTTTCACATTTAGTAAATGAAATATTTGAAATATATGATAGTGCTAGAGTAGTAGTTGATAAAAATATCGCTTCAAGTATTATTTATAAACTTATTTTAAACTCTTCTAGTGATTATTTTAGTTATTTAAACTCTTCTAGTGAATCATTAGATATTATATATGATTATTTTGTAAAACTAGGTACAAATATTATTAAAATTGAGCAGTTTAATTACAATAAAGATAAAGAGTTTGCATTGATGGAGCTTTATAATTTATATTTAAAATATAAAGAACACAACAGTTTGGCAGATATGTCAGATATACTTGATATAAGTTTAAAAAATATTGATAACTATTTAGAAAAGTTTGATAAGATATTTGTAGACCAGTTTAATGTAGGAAGTTTAAATCTACTAAAAAATAA
>JAYEPG010000050.1:0-3004 GCA_034723795.1 Campylobacterota bacterium | reverse complement strand
AGGGGAAAATATATGAGTAAAGAGAATAACCCAAGAGTATTAAATATCCAAATTTTAAGATTTGATCCAAATGACCCAAATGATTTTCCACATATGGAGACATTTAAAATAGAAGAGGCTTACGGCATGACACTTTTTATTGTATTAAACGAAATAAGAGAGCACCATGACAATTCACTAAAATTTGATTTTGTATGTCGTGCTGGTATTTGTGGAAGTTGTTCTATGCTTGTAAATGGTAAACCAACTCTTGCTTGTAGAACATTAACATCAAAACTTCCTCAAAATATTACTTTGGCACCACTACCTCTTTTTGAACTAATTGGAGACTTGTCAATTTTTACTGGAAAATGGATGAGAGGATTAAATAAACGGCTTGAAACTTGGATACATGATAAAGAGGAAGAGCTAAATGTTGATAAGCTAGAACAAAGGATGGAGCCAGCTTTAGCAGATGAGATTTACGAACTTGACCGTTGTGTTGAGTGTGGGTGTTGTGTTGCAGGTTGTGGTACTATTCAGATGAGACCAAATTTTGTAGGTGCAGTTGGACTTAATAAAATAGCTCGTTACCACTTAGACCCTAGAGATAAAAGAGATGATGAAGAGTATTATGAACTAGTTGGTAATGAAGATGGAGTTTTTGGATGTATGACACTTTTAGGGTGTGAAGATGTCTGCCCAAAAGATCTTCCACTACAAAGTAAAATTGCATACTTAAGAAGAATGATGCTTAAAACTGGTTTATAAATATATTAACATTTCATATTAAAAAAGTGTAGTTTGAATATGTTCTTTTTTTATATTTTTTGATAAACATTCTATAGTATCATTTGAAACTTTATTTACAAAAGTTGAAACCTCATCAATAACTATATTTTCATCTGGATATAGCTTAAATAGCTTATTTAACTCTTCAAGTGTAGAGTTTTTATCTAACCATATTTTATAATCTTTCTTATCTAATATAACTGGCATTCTATCGTGTATTGATTCAACTACACTATTTGGCTGTGTAGTTATTAAAGCAACTGATAAAATTGTTTTTCCACTTTTATTATCATACCAATGGTCATATAAACCTGCACAAACAAAACTATTAGATTTTGATGGTTTTATAAAATGTGGTGTTTTTAACTCACCATCTTTTTTCCACTCATACCATCCGTTTATTGGTATCAAACATCTTTTTGATTTAAAAGACTCTCTAAAACTTTTCTTTTCAAAAAGTGTTTCACATCTTGCATTTATATTTATACTTTTATTATCTCTTGCCCATGATGGTATTAGTCCAAAGTGTCCATAAGAATAAACTTTTGTATCCAATAGTATTGGGATATATGTAGTTGGTGCAATATTATATTTTGGGCTTATTACTCCAACTTTATTTTTAATATAACTATATATATCTTTTATATCTTTTCTAAAATCGCTATCATCAAAAATAGCTAATCTACCTGGCATACTATATACAATCCTTACATTTACCATTTACTATTACATTATTTACAATATATCCATCAAGTTTTAAATCTAAATCATTTAAGCACTCTATTTTATTACAAGAGATACATACAAAATGTCCATGAGGTTTTAGTTTTAATTCAAAATATCTTTTTTTATCATTTGATTCAAAAGAGTTTACAATACCCTCTTCTTCAAACTTTGTCATATTTCTATAAAAAGTTGCTTTATCCATTGATATACTAGACTTAATATCTTCATAACTTAAAGGTTTTTTTGCTTCTATTAATATCTCAAGTAAAGCTACTCTTGCTGTTGTTAACTTTATATTTTTATTTTTTACTATATCTTCTATACTCATAAACTACTACTTCTCTTCTTATTTATTCTACATATTTTATTATTGTAGCATATTTTTTATCTAAATAAAATTGATAGTTTTCAACTATATAATAAACTTAAATTTTAAACTTGCATTTAATATAATTGAGATAATATTATTTAATGAAAAATGTACTAAAGTTATTTATCTTAACCCTTTTATTTTATAGTAATCTATTTGCTTGTACTTTATGTAAACTAAAAGTTCCTGTTACACAGGTAAAGCTCAATATTGATGTAAAAAAAGATTATATAACTATGGATATTAGTTGGGAGTTTTCAAAAGAGTTTAGTAAAGAAGCACTATTTACATTTGATAAAAACAAAAATAAAATATATGAAAGAAATGAACTAGAAGAGGTAAGTAAAAGTATCTATGAATATTTAAAAGAGGATTCATACTCGACCTTTGTTAAGCTTATAGAAAAAAACAGCTCAATTAAACAAGCTAACTTTATTAAATCAACTTTTTTAAAAAGTGATTTAAAATATGAAAATAAAAAGATAATTTATAACTATTCTCTAAAAAGTGATATAGAAGTAAAAGATGGGAACCTTTTATATATTAGATTTTTTGATATTGGTGGAAATTTTGATTTTAACTTAGTTGAGTATCCTTTAAAAGGTATTAGCCCTAATAGTTTGCAAAAAGAAAAAAATAGTATCAAAATTTATTTGTACGACAATCTAATTGCAAAAACTAAAAAAGAGATACATATTACAAAGCCTATAATAGAAAAAGAGAAAAAAGTTGAAAGTAATATTTTAGATAAACTATCTGAACTTTTAGCAAATTTAAAAGACTCAATTAAAGAGCTTCTTAATGATATTAAATCAAACAATTCACCTATGGCTTACCTTTGGCTTTTAGTATTTTCTTTTTTATATGGAATAATACATGCAATAGGACCTGGTCATGGAAAAAGTTTAGTTAGTGCATATTTTTTAAATGAAAATAGGTCACCTCTTAAAGCATTTAATATCTCATTGCTTATTGGTGTAGTTCACACTTTTTCTGCTTTTATATTAACTTTTACAATATTTTATATATTAAATGTTTTTCTTTCACAATATTTTGCCAGTATTGATTATATTGCTACAAAGCTTAGTGCTGTTATTATTATAGCTATTGGATTATATCTTTTATATAAAAAAATTA
>JAYEPG010000049.1:0-14624 GCA_034723795.1 Campylobacterota bacterium | reverse complement strand
CTTTGGTGGATATACTGTAGTAGTATCATATTTTTCATCAATGATTTCTTTTAACTTTATGAAATATTCTTTTTGTTTTTCTTGGTCTATTATAGTTTGCCAGTTCATTGTTGTGTTGTTTTCCTTAAATATTATTTTAAATTACATTTGGATTGTATCAAATTCTATCATCTAAATTTATTGGATTTCTACTAGTGTGTGTGAGTGTAATCTAATATCAACAACTATTTTGTTATATCAGTTTTTATTTCGTTCCAAGAACGACCTATAGATGGGTCATTATGAAATGACTTTATCCTAGAATTTAACTCCTCTTTTTGTTCAATTGAAAGTTCTAAGTTATTATCATTAGTTGTGAAATCTTTTATATTGTTATCTACAATAAACTTCAAAGCCTTTAGAACTTCATCTTTTGAATGATGAAAAAACTTTTTCTATTTTTGGTTCTTCTATTGCTAATTGTATCATTGATTAACTCCTATAGCTATTATTGTATCTAATTCTTTGTATAAAATCAAAATTTATATAAAACGTGACACTTTTCTAGTATGATATGTCAATAAACATAATTGGGATGTAAAAATGAACTCTGAAAATAAGAATAATTTACCAAAAAAATCAAATAAATATGTAGAATATGCAAAAGAACATATCCATAGTAATATTTATGAAAAAGTGGTGATTGTAGATATTTCAAATAGTCTAAATATATCAAAAGCATATTTTAATAGAAAGTTTAAAGAGTTTGAGGGTGTTACTCCTTATACATATGTATTAAATTTAAAAATAGAAAAAGCTAAAGAGTTGTTAGAAGAGGGTGAAGATATATCTAATATTGCATTGAAGATTGGATTTTTTGATCAAAGTCATCTAAATAGAATTTTTAAAAGAGTTGTCAAAATGACACCAAATGAGTATAAAAAGTTGTTTTATACAATTTAAGGTATAATGAAAAAATTTTTATAAGAGGTATTGAATTATATGTGTGGAATAGTAGGATATATAGGCAAGCAAAATACAAATAAAATTTTATTAGATGGTCTAAAAGAGTTAGAGTATAGAGGGTATGATAGTGCAGGGATTGCTGTACTTGAAAATGATACCAAAGGGGCAGACCCTAAATTTGAATTATATAAAGCTGTTGGAAAAATAAAGAATCTTCAAGAAAAAGTTGATAATAATATTGTAAAGCAAGAAGAGATACAAAATATTGGAATAGGGCATACAAGATGGGCAACACATGGTAAACCTACAGAGTTAAACGCACATCCACACTTAGGTGAGTACTCATATGTAGTTCATAACGGTATTATTGAGAACTATAAAGAGCTTAAAGATGAGCTTATATCTTATGGACATAAGTTTGTATCACAAACAGACACTGAAGTGATTGTTCATTTATTCGAATACTATTTCAATCAAAACAACGATGCTTTGAAATCATTTGAATTAACAATCAGTAGATTAGATGGTGCATATTCTATTTTACTTATTACAAAAAGTGAACCAAATAAAATATTTTTTATGAAGCACGGTTCGCCTTTAGCAGTAGCTCATGGTAATAACAAAGGTGAAGTTCTATTTGCAAGTTCAGATGCACCTTTGATTGGTTTAGCTAAAGATGTTGTTTATTTAGAAGATGGTGTTTGGGGTATAGCCTCGCAAGATGAACTAAAATTTTATGGTGATGTTTCATGGACAACATTATCAAACAGTAAACAGTTTGCTCAAAAAGATGGATTTCGATTTTTTATGGAAAAAGAGATATATGAGCAAAGTGATGTGATAACTGATTCTATGATGGGTAGAATATCAGATAATGAAATTTTATTTGATGAGTTAGATTCTTCAATAATAGATGGGATAAATGAGATTAAAATTTGTGCATGTGGTACAAGTTATCATGCTGGATTAGCTGCTAGTTATTTATTTGAAAGATTATCAAAAGTAAGATGTAGTGTTGAGATTGCAAGTGAGTTTAGATATAAAGAGCCATTGTTAAGTAAAGATACACTTTTTATAGTAATATCACAAAGTGGTGAGACTGCTGATACTTTAGAAGCATTAAAAATGGCAAAAGATGCTGGATTGAAGTCTGTTGTTGTTTGTAATGTTGATAACAGTTCTATGACAAGAGTTGCAGATGCTACAGTTTTAACACGTGCAGGGATTGAAAAAGGTGTTGCTAGTACAAAAGCTTTTTCTACACAAGTTGTTGTTTTATGGATGATGTCACTATTTTTTGCAAAGCATAAAGATACTATTTCAAGTGAAAAACTAAATGATGAATTACACACATTAAGAGAGGTGTCTTGCTCTTTAAAAGTTGAAGATAGTTTACATGAAAAATGTAAAAGATTATCAAAAAGGTATCTTCATGGTCATGGTTTTTTCTTTATAGGAAGAGATGTATTTTTTCCTTTAGCTTTAGAGGGTGCATTGAAACTAAAAGAGATAAGTTACTTACATGCTGAGGGGTATCCAGCAGGTGAGATGAAACATGGACCAATAGCATTAGCAGATCCTGAACTTTTCACAATAGCTTTAATGCCTCAAAAATTACTTTATGATAAAGTTAAGTCAAACGTAGAGGAGTTAAGTGCAAGAGATAGTACTATATGTGCTATTAGTCCACTTGACTTTGAACTATCTGATGATTTTATCAAAACTAATGAAAGATCTCACTATATGTTAGAATTTTTTGAGATGTTGGTTGTTGTACAGCTTTTATCAATGGAGATTTCAATAAGGCTAGGAAATGATGTTGATATGCCTAGAAATCTTGCAAAATCAGTAACTGTAGAATAAATCTTAAAAATAAAAAGTACTATTGTTCAATCAAGCTAATTTATAGTACTTTTTAGCTACACTAACAAACTTTTTATAGAACATATAATTAGTTCATACTTAAATTAAAAATTTTTATTTTCTTACGGAAAACAAAGATGGACAACAAAAGAATGGAAAACGATAAGTTGAGGTGAAAGCTTTGATTTTGGAAAACAAAGAAATGGAAAACAAAAATGGAAAACAAACAACATTACTTATTTACTTCTGAAGTAGTAAGCCCAGGTCACCCAGATAAATGTGCAGATATTATAGCAGATACAATAGTTGATAAACTAATTATTGGAGACTCTAAATCAAGAGTTGCTAGTGAAGTATTTGTTGCAGGAAAGCACGTAGTTATTGGTGGAGAGGTTACAACTCATACAAAAGTTACAACAGAAGAGTACCAAACAATGGTACATGATGCATTAGCAAAAATTGGATATAACGGAAACCCTTATTTTACTAAACAAGAGTGTTTGTACCCTGAAGATGTAGATGTTCAGGTATTATTAAATAGACAATCTCCTGATATTAATCAAGGTGTTGATCAAGAAGATGGTGAAACAGGTGCTGGAGATCAAGGTATTATGTTTGGTTACGCAGATTGTGAAACTGAACACTATATGCCAAGTGCTTTAACATATGCTAGAATGTTAATGGAAAAAGTATATAATTATGCATTGGAAAATCCAAATGAATTAGGTGTGGATATAAAAACACAAGTTACTATGGATTATGTTTGTAAAGAAAACTTTGAAAAGTCAGCTCCTCAACATATAAATACAATTGTTGTATCAGCTCCTTGTGTTTCAAGTATGGATATTAATACAGTTAGAACTTTAATTCAAAAACTGATTGATGAGACAGGATTACCTGCTGATTTATATGATAAAGATAATTGTATAGTTCATATTAACCCAACAGGTAAATATGTATCTCATAGTTCTTTACATGATAGTGGATTAACTGGAAGAAAACTAATCGTTGATAGTTTTGGTGGATATTCACCTATTGGTGGAGGAGCTCAAAGTTCTAAAGATTATACAAAAGTTGATAGAAGTGGACTTTATGCTGCTAGATATATAGCAAAACATATTGTTGCTGCTGGTTTAGCTACAAAATGTGTAGTTCAACTTTCATATGCAATTGGGGTGGCACGTCCAACTTCAGTTGCTGTTGATACATATGGTACATTTACATCTAAAAATGATGATGAATTATCAACATTTATTGAAGAAAATTTTGCGTTAACGCCAAATTGGATTACAAATAGATTTGCCTTAGATAAGCCTAGTGCAGATACATTTCTTTATGCTGATGTAGCTGCTCGTGGTCAAGTTGGACAGCCTGATTACCCTTGGGAAAAACTAGATGAACTTGAAAAATTTCAAGAATTAAGATAAAATAGAATAATAATAAAGAAAAGGAAAGTTTATGGATTTAAATTTAAAATCATTTTTTAATAAAGTAAAGTCAGAGGTTATTGCAAAACAAGATAGCAAAAAGAATGACCCAAAATTTATTGAAAATCAAAGTCATTGGGTAAAGTGTCCCTCTTGTGAGTCTTTAATGTTTTTTAAAGAGGTTGAAAATTTAAATCATACTTGTCCTAAGTGTAACTTTCATATGAGAATAGGTGCAAAGAAGAGAATAGAATTATTAGCAGATAGTGGTAGTTTTGTAGAGTTTGATAGTGAACTTCACCCTACAGATCCATTGCAGTTTGTAGATAGTAAATCTTATCAAAAAAGATTAGAAGAAGCTTTGCATAAAACTGGTAAAACTTCATCTATTGTATCTGGTAGTTGTACTATTGGTGGTATGCCAGTAGAGCTTGTAGTATTTGATTTCTCTTTTATGGGAGGTTCTTTAGGTTCTGTTGAGGGTGAGAAGATTGTAAGAGCTTGTAATAGAGCTATGGAGAAAAACCATGGTGTTATTATTATAAGTGCTTCTGGTGGAGCTAGAATGCAAGAGTCAACTTTCTCTTTAATGCAGATGGCAAAAACATCAGCAGCACTTAGAAAGCTTGATAATATGGGCTTACCATTTATCTCAATTTTAACTGATCCAACTTTTGGTGGTGTTTCAGCATCATTTGCATTTCTTGGTGATATTATTATGGCAGAACCAGGTGCATTAATCGGTTTTGCAGGTGCAAGAGTTATAAAACAGACTATTGGTAAAGATTTACCAGATGGATTCCAAAGATCAGAGTTTTTACTTGAGCATGGAAGTATTGATATGGTAACTGAGAGAAATAATATGAAACAAACTCTTCACGATCTTTTAAAACTATTTGCAAAAGATAACGTAGCTTAGTTTGCAGTCAAAAGTATATGCACTTTGTGATTATCAAACTTTAGAGAAGTTTGATATATCACTTGAACAATATTTGAATATATGTTCAAAACATGACACAACTTATATTCAATACAGAGATAAAGTAAATACAATAGATGTTCAAAAAGAAAATATCTTATATCTAAAACAGCACACAAATATTCCTATTATTATCAATGATAAATTAGAACTATTAGATTATTGTGATGGTGTGCATTTAGGTCAAGAGGACTTAGAATCTCTATGTTCAAAATATAAACTAAAACCTTTCTCTATGATAAAACTTTTAAGAAAAAAATATCAAAATAAAATTATAGGTATATCTACACATAATGAAGTTGAGATATTAGAAACAAATAAATTAGATATTGATTATATAGGGCTTGGAGCTTATAGACAAACAAATACTAAAGATGTTTCAAATATATTAGGTAATAATATATCTTATTTAGCAAAAATATCTGCTTTCCCAGTAGGTGCTATTGGTGGTGTTAAACTAAATGATAATATCCCAAATATATCTTATAATGTAATAGGAAGTGGACTACTTAAATAGTTTAAACATAGCTATTGATGGATTTTCATCTGTATATATCTTTGTAAATACTATTCCAGATTTTTTTAATTTTTCATATAATATATGATCATTTATTTTTACTTTTTTTTCATATTCTTTTACAAGTGAACTATTTAAATTTCCATTGAACATATTAGCGGTACTTGGATCTTGGAAGTTTACGTTTCCCATTGTTGATGGTTTTTCTTCAAATCTATCTCTTACTATAATAGCTATAACTTCATGTTTTTTTGCTAACATTTTTAGATTTATATGTTCTGCATTAAAAAAATCACCAATAATAAAAATAATAGATTTTTCTTTTATATTTGAATAGAGTTTATCCTTTATAATATCATAATCAACTCTCTTATTTATACAATCATATTCATATATGTTTTTACACATCATATCTACACCAAGAAGCTTTTTTGTTTTTTTTGTAGATATATTTACTGTTTCGTTTACAATATAGCTTGTATAGCTATCAGCTTGTGCTGAACAGCTATATCCTAGAATGGCACAAATTTCTGTTATTAGTTCTTGTTTTAGTTTAACTGTACCAAAATGTATACTTCCACCTAAAATAGGTACAATGTTGATATTTAATTCTCTTTGAGTATGAAAAACTTTAACATAAGGTTTTTGTTGTTTTGCACTAATAACCCAGTCGATTTTTCTAATATCTTCACCATCTTCATATTCTTGTAACTCAACAAAGTCATAACCTTCACCTTTAAATTTTGAGGTATTATTTCCTATTTGTTGAGAAAAAACTGATTTTTTTGTTTTTATGAGTAGTTTTTTTAGGTTTTTATTCATTTAGTATTTTATCTATCTAAATCCAAATATTATCAATAAGTCTTGTATTACCAATTTTAACAGCAATTAAAATAATACTGTTTTGAATCTCTATATTGTCAATCTTTTCAAACTCATAGTTAACAATCTCAACATACTCTATATCAATATCACTATATTGATTTAAATAGTTATATGTAGAGTCAATTAAAACTTTACAATCCATTTGATTTGAACCAATCAATTTAGCAACTAATTTTAATGATTTTGAGATATGTAAAGCTAGTTCTCTTTGTTCCTTTGATAAATAAACATTTCTACTGCTGTATGCTAATCCATCATCTTCTCTTATGATGTCACAGGCAACTATATTTGTATCTAAATATAAGTTTTTTACCATCTGTGTTATTAAGCTTAACTGTTGTGCATCTTTTTTTCCAAAGTAAGCATTTGTAGGGTTAACTATATTTAAAAGTTTTAAAACGATTTGTAACATCCCATCAAAATGTCCAGGTCGTTTAAACCCTTCTAAGATAAATCCTTTTGTTTTAGGTGCTTTTATTGATAATTCATCTTTTTCATACATAGTAGTAATATCTGGCATAAAAAGATAATCAACCCCACATAACTCACAAATCTTTTTATCTGCTTCATCTTTTTTTGGGTACTTATCTAAATCTTCACCCTCTAAAAACTGTGTAGGATTAACAAATATTGATACAACAACTACTTCATTTTCTTCTTTTGCTTTTTTAATTAATGATACATGACCATCGTGTAGTGCACCCATTGTTGGTACGAAACCTACTCTTTTACTATTTAACCTAAGACTATCTTTTAACTCTACAATACTTTTAACAATTTTCATATTTTACTTTATATTATGCTTTAATATCTAAAACCGTTTGATGTAAAGCATTTTGAACAGATATAACATTCGCATTTACACTGTATGCTATTGGTATTTCGATTTGTTTAACCATCTCATCTACCATATTTACATTAGATATTTCATTTTCTACATTTTGCTCTTTTTTAGAAAAATCACTATCTTGTCTTTCACTTGTCTCACTATTTGATGAGTTAAGCTTTGCTAGTGCTGATGCACTCTCTTCTAGTTTTTTTTCTAGTTGAATCATTGAGTTTAAATTATTATTAATTTGCATCATTTTCCCCTTGTATTGCTAATAACATCTTATTTAGATTAGCTTGTGTTGAGATACCCACATCTGCAGAACTTAAATCTGTAGGACCACTACTTGCTCTTTGTAGTTGGTCAAGTTTAAAAGCGGCAGCTTTAGGATCATCTGGTATTGAAGTATCTAATCTTACGTGACCTCCAACAGCATACATCTTACCATCAGGACCCTCTTGATAATTATATGAAATAGGTGCTGTTGTATGACCAATACTCGCATGAATTTGTTCATGTGTACGTATATTTGCATCACTTGTTTTAAATTTTTCTAAAACTCTTGCAAAGTCTTGCTCATCATAGTTGTTTGTTTGTGTTGATTTTTCTATATAATCTGCATGTTTTGCAGACTCTAGTTTTTGTGCATCATCTACTTTTTGTAGTTCCGCATATTTTAAAGAAAGTTTGGAATTTAACTGGGTTAATGTAATATTGCTAAAATTATCTGTAATTACTTCCATTATATATCCCTTTCTTAAAGTTCTATTTATATTATACAGTTATTTATACAAAATACAATAAAAAAGGGTGGAAATATACATTTCCACCCTTTTTAGATAATAAATTTAAAAAAATATTAAGAATTAGCCTTCTTAAAGTCCATTATCATTGCATAAGCTTCATCTTTAAGTTTAAGCTTTTCTTTTTTCATCTTTTCAATCTCTATATGATCAATATGATCTACTCCACCCTCTTCAGCTTTATCAAGTTTATCATGAAGATCATTATGTGCATTAAAAATCTTTTTAAAGTGTGCGTTTGTAGTTTTTAATTTTGTTACTATATCTCTGTGTTCGTGAAACATTTTGTATCCTTTTGTTTTAATTTCGGTATTTTATCTAATATTTGCTTAAGTACGATAATCGGCATTTATTTTAACATAATCATAACCTAAGTCACAACCATATGCAGTAAATGAACCAGTACCAATACCTAGGTCACATATAACTTTAAACTCTTTGTTTTCTAGAACTTTAGCTGCTTCTTTTTCCATATCTTGGTCAAATAATATTTCACCTTTGTTATAAACAAGAACATCCTTAAAAGTTATTGTTAAAGTTGATTCATCACATTTAACTCCAGATGCCCCTATAGTTGAAGCTATTCTTCCCCAGTTTGGATCTTCACCAAATAGAGCAGTTTTTACTAAAAGTGAATTAGATAATGCTTTTGATACAACTTGTGCATCTTCATCATTTAATGCACCGTTTACTTCAAATGCAACAGCTTTTTTTGCACCCTCTCCATCAGCAACCATCATCATAGCCATATCATGCATAACTAATCGTAATGCCTCTTTAAATGCTTCTTTATTATACGCATTTGATTTTTTATTTGCCATTAGTATTACTGTATCATTTGTTGATGTATCACCATCTACACTTATGGCGTTAAATGTTGTTATAGAGTTCTCTTGTAGTAACTCTTTCATATCCTCTTTAGGGATAGAAGCATCTGTACATATAAAACATAACATAGTTGCAAGGTTTGGATTTATCATCCCTGCACCTTTTGCAATTGCTCCAATTTTAAATGATGTTCCATCCTCTAGTTTTACTTCATAAAAACAGTTTTTAGGATAACTATCTGTTGTCATAATAGCATTAGATAAGTTCTCCCCATTTTTATTAGAAAGATTAAAGTTTAGTGCATTTTTTAATATCTTTTCTTTTGGAAGTCTAACCCCAATAACACCAGTACTACTCATAACAGGATTTTTTATAACTGGAAATTTTTCTTGTAACTCTTTAAATAATTCATCAATATCATCAATTCCCTTTTGACCCGTCATTGCATTTGCATTTTTTGAATTTATTAATATAAAATTTGATTGAAAGTTATCATCATATTTTAAATAGTGTCGTAAAGGTGCAGCTTTAAAATTGTTACTTGTAAAAACTGCTTCTATATCACATAAAGTATCACTATAAATAAATCCCATATCTAATGCACCTTTAGGTTTTAAACCACCACTAATTCCATCACAATAAAATCCATCAATATTTGACAAACTTCCTTTTATCGGGAAAATACTAAACATATAACTTATCCTTTCTTTTATCAAACTTTGAGATATTTTTTGGTGCTTCTTTATGGTTTAAAAGTTTTTTTGCTTTAAATATACCGGATTGATTTCCTACTACTAATAGTTTACAACCTTTAGTTACTTTTGTATCTCCTGTAGGAGTTTGTATAAAGTTTCCATCCTCTTCAGTTATACCTATTATACTAACTTTTAGCATATCTCTTAAATGAGCATCTTTTATCTCATGATCTAAAAACCAACTATCATCATTAATAATAATCTCTTCCATATCAATAGGAGTATTCTTTTTATACATAAACTCTTCAAGTACATTTTCCATATCAGGACGAATTGCCATAGCACTTACCCTTTTTGCCATAAGTTCAGGAGGTGCTACAACTTTATTTGCTCCAAGTTTTTTAAGTCTTTCAACATCTTTTTTAGATTCTGCATTACAGATTATTAAAAAAGGATTTTTTCTACCTAACTCTTTTTCATAAAGTCTAACAGAAGCAATAATCGTAATACTATCTGATATGTTTTTTGATAATGATATTACCCCTTTTGCACTTGACAAATGAGACTTTAAAAATGCTTTTTCAGTATAAGTTTCCTCTTTGATATAGTAAGGGTACTTATGCTTTATCGCAATCTCTTCCATATCATCACTTGGATCTATAATCACAAATGGTATATGACTTTGTTTAAATTGTTCAGCTAATTGTACTGTATATTCATTGTGGTTGAATATTACAAAATGATTTCTAAGTCTTGCTATTTTATATAACATATCTCGTTCCTTATAAAGATCTAAAAACTTTCCTCTAACTAATACTTGAATTAGAGCAGTTATTGATAATGTAAATATTAAAAATCCAAAAATGATTAGCGTTACAGTGAAAAGTCTACCAGCTTGTGAAATATTTCCCATCTCACCAAAACCAACAGTGGTAAATGTAATACCAGTTTGATAAATTGCGTCAAGAATTGGAAAATCATCAATAACCATATAACCAATGGTACCAACCATCATTATAACTTGTAATAATATTAAAGGGAGTCTAAAGTGTTTAAATTGAGAGTAAATCTCTTTGTTAAGGTCAAACTCTGGTTTGGTATTTCTATATTCCCACCTCAGAGCTCTTTTGATGTTTCTTATGTAACTCATAAAAACATCTTTTTTTACTTATGAATTCTTCTTAAGAGTTCTAAGTTCTTTTGCAGAAATTTTAATCTTTCTTGTTGTTCCATCTTCTAAACTGATTCTAACTGATCTTAAATTTGGTAAAAATTTTCTTTTTGTTCTGTTTTTCGCGTGACTTACGTTATTTCCAGACATTGGACCTTTACCAGAAAGCATACATCTTCTTGCCATTTTTCTTTCCTTGAATTGTTAATTTTGCGTAATTTTAACTAAACACTGCTTAAAGTATAGTTAGTTGAAAATTTTATTACCAATATGTGTTAATATCAAACATTGGATTTGGTCTATCTTCTTGTTTTGGTTTTAAGTTCTTAAAACCTTCACTTACTTGACCATATTTATTTTTTGTGTCATCTAGAAGCATTCCCATTGCAATTACCATTATAAATATTATAGTTAAAAAGTAAACTATCCATTCACTTTGGAAATCAACATCAAAATTTTTATTTATAAAATTAACTATTTTAAATCTTAATAATAGTACAACTAAAATTACAAGTAAAGATATTGAGAATGCTAATCCTGACATAATTTATCCCTCTTTATGAACTAAAAACTCTTCGTAAGTACCATCAAAATCGATAATAGTACCATCTTCTTGAATCTCTATAATTCTATTTGCAAATGCGTCTAATAACTCTCTATCGTGAGAAACACAAATAGCAGTACCTTCAAATGCAAGTAAACCCTCGCCAAGTGCAATAATAGCTTCAAGGTCAAGGTGATTTGTTGGCTCATCTAGAAGTAAAAAGTTTCTTTTTTCAAGCATAATCTTACTTAACATCATTCTGTGCTTTTCACCACCTGAGCAGTTAATAACACTTTTCTCTTGCTCTTCACCATTAAAAAGCATTCTCCCTAAACAGTTTCTTATCTCTGCAATATCTGCTTCTCTGTCACAATCTCTTAACCAATCATAAAGTGTAATCTCACCTTTAATTAAGTCTGTTGAGTTTTGTGGAAAATAACTAACTGTTGAAGTTGCACCCCATTTTACTTCACCTTCGTCTGGTTTTATATTTTCCATTAGAAGTTCACATAAAGTAGTCTTACCTGCACCATTTGGTCCAATTAAAGCAATTTTATTACCTTTTTCAACCATCATACTTATATCATTAAGTACAACTTCACCATCAAAAGATTTAGAAAGGTTTTTAAATTCTAAAATCTCTTTACTTACAGGTTTTGATTGTTTAAAAATAATAGATGGATCTCTTCTTGAACTTACTGCAATTGATTCAATATCTAATTTATCAAGTTGTTTTTGTCTAGATGTAGCTTGCTTTGCCTTAGATGCATTTGCACTAAATCTTCTAACAAATGCTTCAAGTTCATCTTTCTCTTTCATCTTTTTATCTCTATCAACTTGTGCTTGTTTAGCTAAAACTGTTGAAGCGATATACCAATCATCATAAGAACCAGTAAACTCTCTAATTTGTTTAAAGTCAACATCAAGTATATGTGTACAAACTGCATTTAAAAAGTGTCTATCATGTGAGATAACTACCATAGTACCATCGTGATGTTGTAGTTGGTTCTCAAGCCAAGAGATTGTTGCCATATCAAGGTTGTTTGTAGGCTCATCTAAAAATAATACATCAGGTTTAGGGAAAAGAACTTGTGCAAGTAAAACTTTGAATTTATCTCCACCAGTAATACTACTCATTAAGTCATTTTGTTGAGATGCAGGAAAACCAAGTGCTTCAAGTATTTTTGTTATTTTTACATCGTACTCGTAGGTTGGATCCTCTTCACAACATATTATTTCTAACTCTCCTAGTCTTTCACCAATCTCATCAGTGTACTCTTCTAAGTATAGTTTTTCTTTCTCATTAATAGCATCATAAAGTCTTTTATTACCTTGTAACACAGTGTCTATTAAAGTACACTCTTCATAAGCAAACTGATTTTGTCCTAAAACTCCAACTTTTTTACCATTTTGAACTTGTACTTCACCATCTGTTATCTCTTCTGTTCCGCTTAGCATATTAAGAAAAGTTGTCTTACCAGCACCATTTGCTCCAATAAGACCGTATCTTTTACTTGTGTCTAAAGATAAGTTAATATCTTGAAATAAAGTTCTAGAACCGAAACTCTTTTTCAGATTTACAATTTTTACCATATATTCGTACCCTTTTTATTTTATTGTTTATGTGTAATTTACTTATTATATCTAAATAATACTCAAAAACCAAAAAAGGTATTTTTTAATTTAACTTAACTCATCAATTCAAAAATAGTCTCCCATTGTACTAGTATAAAAATCCAAATAACCACAATGGCAAACTATTTTTAAATCCATTTTCAATATTATCTTTAACCAAAAAACTATTTTTCATATCTTTTATCTGTTCAAATGTTTTGTTTTTGCCACCTACTTCAATATGATATTTTTCATTAATTGTAAAGTCACCTTTATTAGAAATATTTAGTTTATTATTTTGTGAAACTTGATTTGCAAAAAAAGTTTCTCTAATAGTTCCAATTTGACTGTTTTGACAATATGCATATAATAAATTAGTATTATTTAGATATATTTTTGCTGGTTTATTTATCTTTTTGATACCTTTTATTGGTTCATCTAACAACAATAACATTTGTCCATCATTTAAAAAAGTGACATAGTCATAAAGTTTTACACGACTAATCTCAGCTGCAGCAGCTATTTTAGAATAATTAACTTCAAAAGGGCTACTTTCACAAACCACTTCTAAAAGTTTTTTTAATTTGTATGTATATTTTTGCTCAATCAATCCTAAAGATGTTAAGTCTAAATCAATTGTAAGATTAATAGTATTGATAAGATTTTCATAATATGAAGTTTTTTTATCAAAATAAAATGGATAATATCCTATCTCTAAATACAGTTTAAACTCTTTTAGTATATTTAGATTATTTAATAAAATACTATTTACCATGCTTTTATGAGAAGTAAATATATCATCTAATTGAATTTTATCTAGCTTTATATTATGCTTTATTTCCAAAAACTCTCTAAAAGAAAAACCATGCAAATTATACAATGTGACTCTTCTGCTTAAATCACTTTTAGCATTTAGTAGTGATGTGGCACTACTACTTGTAAACACTACATTAATATCAAATATATCATATATTGTTTTTAAATATGAACTAAAATCATTATATCTATGTACTTCATCAAGTAATAAATATTCTCCGCCATCTTGAACAAACTCTTCAACAATATCTATTAAATCAACACCGCTTAAAAATGGATAATCTAAAGATACATATAAAGCATTTTTGTTTTGTGATTGAAGTTCTAATAAGTATTGAAATAAAGTTGTAGTTTTACCAACACCTCTTGCACCAAATATTGCTATCATCTTATCATCAAAATTTATATCATTAAATATATATCTTTTATACTCAATTTTAAATGTTTTTAACAGTCTATTTTGATACCTAATTAAATTATCCAACATTATAGTTCCTTGTAAATGTATATAGTCATTTACAATGTTATCAAAAATTTACTTTGTATATGTTTATAATCATTTACAGTTTCAATTTTAACTTAAACTATCCATATCAATTGCCGCAATTGTACTTTTAATACTATGTAATATCCCTAAAAGTTTTGTTGTATTTAATGACCTTAAAAGTAGTTCATATCTGTATTTATTTGCTATTTTAAAGATACCGC
>JAYEPG010000048.1:0-14648 GCA_034723795.1 Campylobacterota bacterium | reverse complement strand
ATTGGTGATAATAATACTATAAGAGAACATACACTTTTAAATACAGGAACTTCTGGCGGTGGTTATAAAACTGTTATAGGTGACGGGTGTTTATTGATGGGGCATGTACATATTGGACATGATTGTATTCTAGCAGACAATATAGTTGTTGCAAATAGTTGTGCAATTGCGGGTCATGTTGAGATTGATAGTAACTGTGTAATTGGCGGAATGAGTGCTATTCATCAGTTTTGTAAAATTGGTGAAAATGCGATGATTGGTGGTGGTTCTATTTTAGTACAAGATATTCCACCATTTTGTATTTGTGAAGGAAATCGTGCGACACTTCGAAGTCTTAATATTAATGGACTTCGAAGAAGATTTAAAAATAGTAGAGGTGATATAGATGCAATACGAAAAACATATAAAACTATATTTGAATCTGGACAACCTATAGTAGAAATCGCAACAGAAATTTTAAATACAAATGAAAATAAATATGCAAAACAGTTAGCACAATTTGTTGTTAACACAAAAAGAGGAATACCCTTTACAAGGAAATAATTTATATGAAAAAACAAAAACTAATATGCGACTTTTGTGGAACTGAAGATAGTGAACAAAACCCAGTAATATCTGGTGACAATGCCACAATATGTCAAGTTTGTGCAAAATCTGCTTACGATATAATAGAATCTCATAAGCATAATGATAAAAAAGATGAAATACAAACTGTTGAAGATGCAGTAAACAAAGAAAATATACGAACGCCCAAAGAGTTAAAAGCTATTTTAGATGATTATGTTATTGGTCAAGATAAAGCTAAAAAAGTTTTAAGTGTTGCTGTTTACAACCACTACAAAAGAATTTTTAGACAAAATGATGTAGAAGATGATACTGAATTGTCAAAATCAAATGTTTTGTTAATAGGACCAACAGGAAGTGGTAAAACACTTTTAGCGCAAACTATTGCAAAATATCTTGATGTTCCTTTGGCTATTGCTGATGCAACAAGTTTAACAGAAGCTGGATATGTTGGTGATGATGTTGAAAATATTGTTACAAGACTTATACAAGCTGCAGGTGGAGATATAAAAAAAGCAGAACAAGGTATTATTTTCATTGATGAGATTGATAAAATTGCTAGAATGTCTGAAAATAGATCAATCACTAGAGATGTTAGTGGTGAAGGTGTACAGCAAGCATTATTAAAAATTGTTGAGGGTAGTAGTATAAATGTACCACCTAAAGGTGGAAGAAAACATCCTGGACAAGATGCAATTCAACTTGATACAACAAATGTATTATTTGTTTGTGGTGGTGCATTTGATGGCATGAAAGATATTGTTGCAAAAAGAGAGGGTGGAAATATCCTTGGTTTTAATCAAACTAAAAAAACAAAAGATGAACAAGAAACTTTTATGGATAAAATTGAATCAGATGATTTAGTAAAGTATGGTTTAATCCCAGAGTTAATTGGTAGACTTCATATGACTGCAATTCTTGAAGAGATTGATGAAGATGCTATGATTCACATACTCAAAGAACCAAAAAACTCTTTGGTTAAACAATATTCAAAACTGTTTAAACTTGATGATGTTACATTAGAGTTTAATGATGAGTCTTTGGTGTCTATTGCAAAAGCAGCAATTGAGCGAAAAACTGGTGCTAGGGGACTTCGTTCTATTTTAGAAGATATTATGTTAGATATTATGTATGAATTACCACAATATAAAGGTAAAACAGTAACTATAACAAAAGATGTTGTTGAGAAAACTCAGCAGCCTGATGTAGCATAGAAAAGGAAAAAATATGATTTTTGATAAATTTGTTGGTTGGTTTTCAAATGATATGGCGATTGATTTAGGTACTGCTAATACTTTAGTATCTGTAAAAGGTAAAGGTATTATTATAAATGAGCCTTCAGTTGTAGCTGTTCAGCATGATAGATATGGTAGAGATAAAATTTTAGCAGTTGGTTCTGATGCAAAACAGATGATTGGTAAAACTCCTGTAAATATTCAAGCTGTAAGACCTATGAAGGATGGTGTTATTGCAGATTTTGAAATGACAGAGAGAATGATAAGATATTTTATTGAAAAAGCTCATAATAGAACAACTTTTTTAAGACCAAGAATTATTATTTGTATCCCTCATGGAATTACACAAGTTGAGAGAAAAGCGGTTAAAGAGTCTGCTTTAAGTGCAGGTGCTAGAGAAGTTTTTCTTGTAGAAGAACCAATGGCTGCTGCAATTGGAGCTGGTATCCCTGTAAGTAGTCCTGATGGATATGTTGTTGTTGATATTGGTGGAGGTACTACTGAGATTGGTGTAACATCTTTAGGTGGACTTGTATTAAGTAAATCTATAAAAGTTGCTGGAGATAGATTTGATAAAGCAATTATAGATTATGTAAGACAAAACTTTAACCTATTTATTGGTGAAAGAACAGCAGAGAATATTAAACTTGAAGTTGGTACTGCTATTAAGCAACCTCAAGATAAGATTATAAAAGTAAAAGGTAGAGATAGTTCTGGGCTTCTTACTATGATTGAACTTACAGGTGAAGGGGTGAGAATGGCTTTAACAGAACCATTTAAAGAGATCTCTTTAGCAGTAAGACAAGTCCTAGAGGAGATGCCACCTGATTTAGCTGGTGATGTTGTTGATAATGGAGTTGTATTAACAGGTGGTGGAGCTTTAATTAGAGGAATTGATAAATATCTTGCAAATGATATTAAGTTGCCAGTTCGTGTTGCTGATGAACCATTATTAGCTGTTGCTTATGGTACAAGTAAAACATTAGATGAGGAATCTTTACTTAAATTAATCTCTAATGAATAAAAAAATAATTTTTTTTTTAATAATAATATCCTTAGCATTAGGATATTATTTTAATATCGAACGTGATATAAAAAACAAAGTCAATCAATTAAGTAACTCAATATCATCTATATTTTTAACAAATGTAATTACCATTGAATCTACAATGAACAAATACTTCAATCAAATTAAACAGATAGATAAGCTAAAAAAAATCAATGAAGATAGTGAAAACTACAAACTACTTTATAATATAAAAGATAAAGAGAATCAAGAACTACAAAAGCTTTTAAATATAGATTATAAGTATGATTATAAATTTGAAAAAATAAAAGTTTTGTCATATATAAAATTAAACGATAACTCAAAAGTAAAAATTGATTACCCTTTAGAGGATAAAAATAAAATATATGCATTGTTAACTTATGATGGTTTTAGTGCTGGTATTGCATTAAAAAACGAAAATCAAAATATAGCTTATTTAAATAACAATGATAGATGTAATTATACTATATTTATTGGAAATAATAATGCTCCAGGTATCACATCAGGTATAAAAAGTAGTGGTTATTTATCTATAAAACATATACCGTTATGGAAAGATATAAAAATAGATGATGAGATAATTACTTCAGGAATGGATAAAATTTTCCCATATGGTATAAAAGTTGGAATTGTAAAAGAGATAATAAAAGGTGAAACTACTCAAGAAGTTATGGCTATGCCGTATTCTAAAGTATTAAGTGAGCGTTATTTTTACTTATATGATGCATCTAAATAGTATATAAGTATTAATTAGCTATAATCGCGATAATTATAGAATAGTTATTAGGCTATTAAAAATCATAAATAAATAAATTGAAGGATTAAAATGAGAGATATTAGAAATATTGCCGTTATTGCACACGTTGACCACGGTAAAACTACACTAGTAGATGAGCTACTAAAACAATCAGGAACTTTTGACGATAGAGCAGAAACAGAAGAAAGAATGATGGATAGTAATGATATTGAAAAAGAAAGAGGAATTACAATCTTAGCTAAAAATACTGCTATTGATTATAAAGACACAAGAATTAATATTATTGATACTCCAGGCCATGCTGACTTTGGTGGAGAAGTTGAGCGTGTACTTAAAATGGTTGATTCTGTTTTATTACTTGTTGATGCACAAGAGGGTGCTATGCCTCAAACTAAATTTGTTGTAAAAAAAGCATTAGAATTAGGTCTTAGACCAATTGTAGTAATTAACAAAATTGACAAACCAGCTGGTGAACCAGATAGAGTTGTTGATGAAGTATTTGACCTTTTTGATCAAATGGGTGCTACTGAAGAACAACTTGAATTTGAAGTTGTTTATGCAGCTGCTAAAAATGGTTATGCAAAAATCTCTTTAGATGATCCAGATGAAAATATGATACCATTACTAGATTTAATTGTAGAAAAAGTTCCTGAACCATCTGGAAGTGATGATAATGGTCTTCAAATTCAAGTATTTAATCTTTCTCATGATTCATTTATAGGTAAAATAGGAATTGCAAGAATATTCAACGGTACTATCTCTATGGGTGAAAATGTAACTTTAGTTAAAGCAGATGGTGAAAAACTAAATGGTAGAGTTTCTAAGCTTATTGGTTTTAAAGGTTTAGAGAAAATGGACATTGAAAAAGCTGGTCATGGTGATATTGTTGCTATTGCTGGATTTGAGACTATTGATGTTGGTGATTCTTTATGTGATCCTAAAAACCCAATGCCTTTAGATCCAATGCATATTGAAGAGCCTACATTATCTGTAACATTTGCAGTAAATAACTCTCCATTAGCTGGAACAGAAGGTAAATTTGTAACTTCTAACAAAATTCAAGAAAGACTTGATGCTGAGATGATTACAAATATTGCTATGGATTATGAAGCTAAAGGTGAAGCTGCATTTGAAGTAAAAGGTAGAGGTGAGTTACAAATCACAATCTTAGCTGAAAATATGAGAAGAGAAGGTTTTGAGTTCTCTATTTCTAGACCAGAAGTAATCGTTAAAGAGATTGACGGTGTTAAGTGTGAGCCTTTTGAGCATTTAGTTTGTGATGTTCCAGATGAATTTTCTGGTTCAGTTATTGAAACATTAGGTAAACGAAAAGCTGTAATGTCAAATATGGTACCAATGGGTGATGGTCAAACTAGAATTGAGTTTGAGATTCCAGCTAGAGGATTAATTGGATATAGAGGTCAGTTCTTAACAGATACAAAAGGTGAGGGTGTTATGAATCACTCTTTCTTAGAGTTTAGACCATACTCTGGTTCTGTAACATCTAGAATGAACGGTGCTTTAGTTTCTATGGAGCAAGGTGAAGCTGTAGCATACTCAATCTTTAACCTTCAAGATAGAGGTATAATGTTTGTTGATCCTCAAGATAAAGTATATGGTGGTATGGTTATTGGTGAGCATGCAAGAGCAAATGATCTTGATGTTAATCCAGTTAAAGCTAAGCAACAATCAAATGTAAGAAGTTCTGGAGCAGATGAAGCTATTAAAATCATCCCTTCAAAAGATATGTCTTTAGAGCATGCTTTAGAGTGGATTGAAGATGATGAGTTAGTTGAAGTTACACCTCTTAATGTTAGACTAAGAAAAAGAGAACTTGATCCAACTATCAGAAGAAGATTAGAAAAACAAAAGAAAGATTTAAAATAAAACATAGCGTTAATTCGCCATGCCCTTGTGGAAGTGGTAACAAATATAAAAAATGTTGCCAACCCTTCCATAAAGGCTCTTTTCCAAAATTAGCATCGCAACTTATGCGATCGAGATATTGTGCATTTGCATTAAAAATTCCAAAATATATTATAAAAACTACACATAAAGAAAATCAAGACTATAAACCAGATACTAAAGAATGGGAAAATGAGATATTAGAATTTTGTAACTCTTGTGTATTTGAAAAACTAGGAATATTAGACTTTATAGATGGAGAATTTGAATCATTTGTAACATTTAAAGCAACTATAAAATGTGATTATTCAGACAATACTTTTACTGAAAAAAGTAGGTTTTTAAAAGTAAATAATATATGGTTATATCATAGTGGAAAGTTTTTAAACCAATAATCTTTTCATTAAGTCTATTTAGATATAATTATTCCTATTTTACAAAAAGGTATTACTAGTAATGAGTTTAAAAGAAAATATTAATTATATAAAAGAGGAAGTATCTGCTCAAGAGAGCTTTATGGAGAAGACTTTCAAACTAGAGCAATTCTATAAAAAATACAAAACAATCATATTTGGTTCTGTTACACTGGCAGTTATTGCATTTATAGGAGTTTCTGTAACCCAATATCAAAATGAACAAAATAAAATAAAAGATAATCAAGCATTTAATCTATTGCTAGAAAATCCAAATGATAAATTATCATTAAACTATTTGGAAGAAAACAATAAAAAACTTTATGAGATAGCTATTTATATGAATGATAAAACTAAAAAGACTAATGTAGAGTTTTTAGCTGAACTATCAACTTATTCAAAAGCGATTGAAAAAGATAATATTGATGAACTATCAGCAGTAACACAAAAACAAACATTTTTATTAAAAGATTTTGCAATATTTAATAAGGCACTAATTCAAGCACAAAACGGTAAGTATCAAGATGCTAAAGAGAGTATTAAACTTATCCCTGCAAATTCAAGTGTAGCATCACTTTCAAGTATGCTAGAACATTTTTTATTAACAAAGTAGGTTATTTATGAGATATATATCTTTTTTATTCGTTTTTACATTATTTATTACAGGATGTAGTTCAAAACAATATTTTGAACCAGAAAATAGTAACGGTGACTATCCATTGTCTGCTAAGGATATGCAGTTTAATATTATTGATTATAATGCTGATGGTGCTACACTTGAAAATTTTAAATTTTTATCAAAAGATGGTATTACAGATATTTCGATTAAAGATGGTTTTAAATTTTTAAACAATAATGACGGGATTATAGTAGCTGCAAATGATGATGATACACTTTTAGTAAAAGAAAAAAATATTATTAAAAAATTTAAATTTGATAAAAATGTAATCTCTGCATCAGTTAAAGGTGATTTAATAGCACTTTGTTTAATTGATAATTCTATTATATTATATGATAGAAAAACTAAGAAAAAATATTTTAAAGAATATTTGGCTGAGTCTTTAGTAAATGATATAAAAATTGCAAATCCTGTTTTCTTAGATTCTGTGATTTTGTATCCGACACTTGATGGAAAAGTTGTTGTTGTAGATATTGCAAAAAAGAGTACAATTAAAACTATGAATATTGACCCTAAAGGGAATATAAATAATATTATATTTCTTTCATCTATAGATGATGCACTAGTTGCTGCTACTCCTACTAAACTATTCACTTTTGTAAGTGGTAATATTAATATTAAAGATTTAGATATTAGAAATGTTATTATTAATGAAAAGAATATTATTGTATCAACACTTGATGGTACAATTTTAAAACTAGATAAAGAATTAAAGACATTAAAGAGTATTAAATTTAAATTTGCAAAGTTTCATGCTTTAGGAGCTGCAAGTTATATTTACGCTTTAGAAGAAAATGATTATTTAATAACTCTTAATTCTGATTTAGATGATGTAAGAATATATGATTTCTCTTTTGATGAAAATGAAAAGGCTATAATCATAGGAGATAAGCTTTACTTTGGTGATCAATCAATAATATTAGAATAGAAATAAAATAAAATAAAGAGGGTGAAATGGTAGATTATTATTATACAAATGCAGTTATGGGTGAAAGACCAGAAGTTACAAATCCAAATAAAGAGTTTTTGGATCAGTTGACAGTAGCAGGATTTAATAAAATGATTGATGAGTTTTATACAATTGTGTTAGATAGTGATATTGCTCATTATTTTCCAGATGATGCTCAAGAGATTGAGTTAATCAAAAAAAGAAATGGTTCATACTTTATGATGCTTTGTGGTGGAGATGATAGATATATCTCTAGATTTGGTGGAGATTTTGACCAAGTAAAATTACATGAGATGTTTTCAATTC
Source organism: Campylobacterota bacterium (assembly GCA_034723795.1). Classification (GTDB taxonomy): domain Bacteria; phylum Campylobacterota; class Campylobacteria; order Campylobacterales; family Arcobacteraceae; genus JAIOSF01. Next base: position 6,792 of record JAYEPG010000048.1, on the reverse strand, counting down.
CTGATAAAGCTAGAATAGAGTGGCTAGGTTGTTGGGAAGATGTTCTACGAAATATAGAAGATAAAGTGGAACATGAACATATTCAATCATATTGGAATTGGCTAGAAGTATTCTCTAAGCATATTGTAAATTATGAAAATGATAGAAAAGATTATGAAGAGCTAGCTAAAACAAAATAATTTTAATAAAAAGGATAAACTATGTCAAGAGATATGTGTGCAGATGTAAAGATGGAAGAGGGTTATATGAGAATGAGTATCGAATATAACAACGATAATAGTAAAATTAAAATTCAACAAGCAATAGGAAAAGTTGAAAAAGATATGAAAATTTTCCCTAGTGTTATAAGAAGAGCAATAGATGAAACATCTGGAAACTTTTCTGTAGAATTTGGAATAGATGATGATTGTGCAAGAGATAATGGAGATTTTTGTGAAGCTGTATTAAAAGAGCTTGGGATTGGACATTGTTCAATATAGTTTTTGAAAATGAAACATCTTATATAATAGACAAAGAATTTCTAAATAAAATTGCACAAGATGTGTCAAAAGAGGAGATAGAATTTATTCTAACCTCTAATGATGAGATACAAGAGATAAATTTAACATCTAGGGGTATTGATAAACCAACAGATGTACTAAGCTTTCCTTATGAAAATATGCCAAATACACCACTTGGATCAATTGTTATATCTTCAGACTTTGTAAAAGATAAAGCAGAACTTTATGGTCATAGTTTCAATGACGAATTATCTTTACTTTTTATCCATGGATTACTACATCTAGTTGGTTTTGACCATGAGACAGATAATGGAGAACATAGAGATGCAGAAGAAAAACTAATAAAAAAATTCAACTTACCAAATAGTTTAATAGTAAGAACACAAGGGAACTAAATAGATGGATATTATAATATTTATTGTAGCAATGGGAGCATTAATTTATGGTGCTGATTATATTATAGAAGAGAGTGAAAAAATTGCATTACATTTTGATATATCACCTTTTATAATTGGTGCAACTTTAGTTGCCTTAGGAACAAGTTTACCAGAGATGGCAGTTAGTATGAGTGCTTCTATGCAAGGTAGTGGCGATATTGCTGTTGCTAATGTTATTGGTAGTACTATATTTAATATATCTTTAGTTTTAGGTACAGTTTTTTTAATAGCAAAAAGTATTAGCCCAAAAAGAGATCTATTTGCTAAAGATTCTGCTTGGTCACTTTTCCCTATTTTGATTTTCATACTTATGAGTTTAGATGGAAAGCTTAGTCAACTTGATGGTTTTATCTTTTTAACTTTAATGGGTGCATACTTAATGTTCTTAATTCAAAGTAATCAAGTAGAAGAACCCGAAGAAGATGAAGATAAGAATAATTTTCCATGGATGAAAACAATAGCTTTATTAATTATTGGTTTTGTATTTGTAGTTGGTGGTGCAAACTTTGCTATTGAGAGTGCTGGTAATATAGCTAGAGATTTTGGTGTTAGTGAGTGGTTAATTGGATTATTTTTAGTTGCATTTGGTACAAGCTTACCAGAACTTACAGTTGCAATTAAAGCAGCACGTGCAAATAATGCAGACATGGCAATAGGGGCAATTATTGGTTCAAATGTTGCAAACTTTACAATGGTTTTAGGACTTAGTTCAATTGTAAATCCATTAAATGTAGATTTAAATGCAAACTTTTTTGATATTATTGCTGCACTAATAGTTTCAGTTATGTTAGTATTTATAACTGCCAATAAACTTTATAATAAAAGTGCAGGTATTGTTTTAATGGCAGTTCTTGCTCTTGTAATATCTAATAGTTTCTAATAAATTATTAAATAAAGATACAATGTAAATTTAAGAATTTAATTGTATCTTTATCTCTTTTGCTAATTGATGTACAGACATCGCATAATAAGCACTATGATTATATCTTGTAATTACATAAAAGTTTTTAGCTGCATACCATAATTCATCATATGATTTTTTACTTAGTTTTATAAGTCTTACTTTACCGCTATATCTCCATGATTTAAATTTTGGTGCTATACCTTTTAAATCATTTCTATCATATTTTGTGTTATATCCTGTTTTATATTTTTTAAATCTTGTCCCTTTATATGAAACACGTGTAGCAACTTCCTCTCCTTTTCTCCAACCATTTTCTTTTAAATAGTTAGCAATACTAGCAATTGCATCTTGTGGATGTTGTAAGCTTACTCTTCCATCTTTGTTAAAGTCTATACCATAAGCTTCATAATTACTAGGCATAAATTGACCAAGTCCTATTGCTCCTGTGTAAGAGCCCATCACATTTTTTGGATTAAATTTTTGTTTATATGATAGTCTTATAAACTCTTTTAATTGTTTTTTAAAAAATTTATTTCTACGATTCTTTTCAAAGGCAAGTGTTGTAAGGGTGTCAAATACTGGGAATTTTCCTACATTTCCACCGTAAGCACTTTCTATTCCAATAATTGCAACTATATATTCAGCTGGAATACCATATTTTTTTTCAACGATATTGAATGTTGTACGGTATTTTTTTAAAAAACTTACACCTTGACCAATACGTTTTTTATTTACTTTATATTTTACATATCTATCCCATGCCCCATGTAAAGGGTACCTTTTTTTCATCTCTTTAGTTACTTTAACCTTTTTTCCACTTACAATATTTAATGGTGTAATTTGTTTTTGAACATTAGAAAAAAGTTTTTTCAAATAAGATGGTTTATAGTTGTGCTTTTTAACCATCATATTTATAAATTTTATTGTTTCTTTATTTTGGTTATAGTCTTTTGCAAAAATAGTGCTTGTAAATAATAAAATAAGTATTAATGATTTCAATTTTTCCCTTTAAGTATTAGTTATTTTATAGTAATATACGATTTTATCATACAATTTATAAAACTTACAATTTATTTATTGTAGTATAGTAACAATATGGAGGATTAATGAAGATAAAATTTATAGCTATATTTATTTTAATTACCACATTTGTATTTCTAGTTTTAAATTATGAAAAAAATATAAAAATAGAAGAGTACTTACAAAAAGAGGCAAAAGAATATAATAGTAAATATAATATTATATATCAGCACTTTAGAGATAAAGCTCACATAATATATGATACAACAATACAAACACAAGATGTAATAGAAATTTATAAAAAGTTAAAAACTTCAACTGATGAACAAAAAGCAATTTTAAGAGATGAACTATTTAAGTTATTAAAAGATAAATATAAAAGACTTGGTTATACAAAGCTACAACAATTACATTTTCATTTAGAATCAAATGAATCATTTTTAAGATTTCATAAGCCAAATAAATTTGGGGATAACTTAACAAGTTTTAGAGAAACAATTAAGTATGTAAACAAAAATAATAAATATATCGATGGGTTTGAAGCAGGAAAAATTCTTACTGGTTATAGGTTTGTATTTCCATTAAATGGTGAAGATAAATCATACTTAGGTAGTGTAGAGATTTCATTTAAATCTAGTGCTTTTACAAATGAGTTTATGGATAAATTTAATGTAGTAAGTAATTTACACATAAAAAAAGAGATAATTGAAAAAAAAGTATGGAAAGAAAATATAATAAAGAACTATATAAAAAGCCCATTTGATGGGTACTATATGGAGAAAGCGATTTTGAATAAGTTAATAAATTTTTATCATAAAGATTTAACTAAAACAATTATTAATAAAAAGGGGATAGATGAAATAATTAAGAATGCTTCTTCTTATAAGATTGGAGCATTTTATTCTGAAAATCTAAAGAAAATAATAGTTACAAAACAGATAATAAATCCAGTTACTAAAAAAACTGTAGCATTTTTAACAATTAGGGCATGTGGTGATTATATAAATAATAAAATAATTAACTATCGTTTTGCTTTTTTTGTAATTACATTTTTTGTTATGATAATTCTTATATTAATTTATAGAGAGTTATTGCATCAAAAGAGTGTTACTTTATTATTGAAAAAAAAGGTTGCTCTTAAAACAAAAGAGTTAGAAAATGTAAATGATACTTTGGAAAAAAGAATTAAAATAGAGGTTAAAAAGAATAGAGAAAAAGATAATATACTTTTTCAACAAAGTAAAATGGCAAGCATGGGGGAGATGATAGCAAATATTGCTCATCAGTGGAGACAACCTTTAGCAATTATAAACACAATAGTTGCAATTTTAAATGAAAAAAATAAGAGAGGGGATATAACTCAAGAAAATTTAACAAAAAAATTAAATGAGATTGAGATTAAAACAATATATATGTCTCAAACAATTGAAGATTTTCTATCTTATTTTAAACCAAATAAAGAAAAAAAAATATTTTTACTACATAAAACTATAGATAATACACTATTAATAATAAATCAACTAATATCAAAAAATGATATTAAATTATCAATAAATATTGAAAAAGAATTAAAAATAAATGGTTTTGAAGATGAGTTTATCCAAGTACTAATAGCAATAATAACAAATTCAGTTCAAGCATTTAATAATGAGAAAGATAAGACTATAGTAATAGATGCAAAAAAAAGTAATAAGCATATTTTATTATCTATAAGTGATAATGCAGGTGGAATTTCAGAAGATATAATAGATAAGATATTTGAACCTTACTTTACTACTAAGCATAAGTCTCAAGGTACAGGATTGGGATTGTATATGTCAAAGATGCTTTGTGAGAACAGTATGGGTGGTGTACTAAGTGTAGAAAATATAAAAGATGGAGTCAAATTTAGTTTGAAATTTTTAATAGAAAATTTGGAGTAATAAAATGAATGATTTAAGTATATTAGTTGTTGAAGATGAAATAGAGTTGCAGAATCAACTTGTTGAATATTTTGAGTTGTATTTTAAAAAAATATATACTGCATCAAATGGGATTGAGGCATATGAAAGTTATAATATTAATAAACCGTCAGTAATATTTACAGATATAAATATGCCTAAACAAAATGGTTTAGATTTTATACTAAAAATAAGAGAAAATGATGATAAAACGCCAGTCGTAATTTTAACTGCACACACAGATACTTCTTATTTATTATCAGCAGTTGAATTAAATCTTGTCTCATATTTACTAAAACCAATAAAAATGGATAAATTAAGAGAAACTATTGAAAAGATACTAAAAAATATTAAAGATAATGATATTTTAAATTTATATGATATGTATACTTGGGATAAAAGTTTAAAGTTACTGTTTTTTAATAATGAGAAAGTAAATCTTTCAAAATATGAACTTTTATTTTTAGAACAATTAATACAAAAAAAGAATATCACTGTTTCATATGAAGAGTTACATTATTTTATATATGATGATACAGAGTTTTCAACTGATGCTATACGATCTTTAGTCAAAAGACTAAGGCAAAAAACTTCAAAAGATTTAATTAAATCTTCGTATAAAGAGGGCTATAAAATAGAAATTTTATAAAAATATTTATTTGACATATTCTTGACATTTTGTGACATAGTTTTTTTGTACAATTCTTCATAATAAAACTTGAAATAATATATTTGGCTTTAATTGCTAAGAAATTTAATTATGAGGATGATAAAATGACAAATAAGATGTTAAGAGAGTTGAATTTATCTAATAATATATGTTTTAATCAAATTACATATACTGATAGAACAATACATATAACAAAATCAAATAATCAAGTAGAAGTTATGACAGAAGTCAATGAGATGTGCAAAATCTATTCTACATTGGATAAATATAAAAAAGACTTTGATATTACAGTATCAACTGAAGAAGCTATAATAAAAGCTAAAAAGGGCGAGTGTATTAATAGTTTTTATTGATTTTATTGTAATACCCTAAGATAAACAAACAACTTTTTATTCTATTTTATGTTAAAATGTATAGAGATGGGAAGAATATGAAAAGATTAATTTACGGAATAATTACTTTGTTAATTACAACTTTATCACTAGAGGCATCAGGATATAATTCTATGATTAACAATTGGAAATCACATGAAGATGTTGCTAACTGGGTAAGATATGAGTGGAAGTTTTCAAATTAGGATGCACGAAGAGTTGCCAATAAGATTAGAAAAGAGGGCCCTCAGATTATACCTGCAAAATCTGCAGAAGAAACATATGATAATCCTAGAGGTTGGTGTAAAGATGCAGCAAACTTTGGAATAGAATCATTAAATAAGATTAATCCAAAATATAAGGCTAAATATATATTTATAAAAAATAGAAAAGGTCCGCCACATCATTGGGTTACAGGATTCCAGAAAAATGGTAAAATTTATGTTATAGATTTTGGTGCAGGTTCACACTGGGGTGATATGATGGGAGTTCATGGACCATATGATTCATTGGATGGTTATAGAGACTTTTTATCAAAAATTCACCATAATAACTTTGAACTAGGCTCTTTAGACTGGTGGACCAATAAAGGTATAAAAGAGAAGTATAGGGGTAAGAAAAGATCAAAAATACTTTTAAGGAAATTTGATGACAATGAAGATGGAAAGATATCATTTAATGAAGCTCCACCACCTATGAAAAAAGGTTTTGAATTTCTTGATGCAAACGAAGATGGATATTTAGTAGAAAAAGAATTAGATTTAATTAAATAAAAAACAAAAAGCCGTTTAAGTTTAAAACGGCTAATAATGAAAACACACTATATACAAAGGCTTTTATTGATTTTATCCATATAATTATTTAACATAAAATCCTCAAACTGATTATTTGAAGGATATTTTGAATAGACAATTATTTAACTACTTCTGATTTAATGAAAAATTTGGGGG
>JAYEPG010000047.1:0-3051 GCA_034723795.1 Campylobacterota bacterium | reverse complement strand
TTAATACTTTATAAAAAATAACTAAATATACCGCTTATATATTTTTCAAATAAAACTCTTTTAAAACCCTTTAAATAAAGGCTTTGTTGACTACTGTAGTAGAATTATATAAGAGGTTGAGTACCTCGAGTACCTATTTATGCTATTTAGTTTTTACATATTTATTTAATATATTCCATACAATCACTTTAAAATAGCCTATTTTGCTTACATAGTAAATTTAGTTATTTTATTTTAACCGTAAGTGATGGTGCTTATCCTATTTGAAAAAACATTGAATATAGAAATAATAAGGGGCTTTGAACACCCTTATAAATCGTTTTAAAGTTTTAGTAGTACCTTTAGCATTTATTTTTCATTCTCATTTAGATACACTTTTTTATCTATAAACTTTATCTTTATAACGGCACCTTTAAATCTATCATCTTTTGATAGTATCTTTTTTATCTTTTGTTCAAGTTCTTGTTTAGTCATATTACACCTTTGCAAGTTTTATAATCTCATATTGAAAATAATTTAGAGATAGCCATAATGCTGATTCTTTATCTTTGATATTTGATAAAGATATATTTGTTTCTATTCTCCACATTACAACATCTAGGTCATTTTTCTCAGCCTTATCATATAACACAACTTTTTTAACCAATTTAGTAATATCTTTGGTATCATTTATATAGTAAGTATTTGTAAGCTTGTATCTGTTAAGTGTAAAATGTTTCTTTAGATTTGTAAGATTTGGTTTATTATTTAAATCTTTACATACATCTATATTAGATATATTTTTTAATATACCTATGATACTATTGATAATATCTCTTGGTGGTGGTTCTTTATGATACTGTTTAAGTCCAAATATAACCATAACTGCTTTACGATACTTTGGAGGGTCAGGTAAGTTATAGTAATAGATATTGTACTTATCAAGTCTATATACATTTGTAACTTTAATATTACGATAGCTACTATTGATATGATCCATTATCTGCTTATTATTTTTATTTACCTTTGACCATATACCTAATTGATTTAATAGATTTAGCTTAGTTGTTTTATTGAACTCTATTCTAATACTATCTATATCTAGGTTTTCATCATTGTATTGATTAAACTCAATGATAACATCTTCTAGTTCTTTTAGTACATCTATCATTTTACTACCTCTAAAGTTGTGCTTATTAAGGACTTTGTTTCTTAATCTAAAAAACAAAACCTTTTATATGCTTGTGTTTAAAGTAAGTCTATAGATTATCAAGTTATTTATATAAATAAATTCTTAGATTATCTTAGACTTACTTGGATGGGGGTTTTTTTATAAACTTAAATAGCTACTTTTTTAATATTATCCAATATCTATATAGTACTTATTTGTTGTTCTATCCACTCATCAATATCTGATTCTTTCCATACACTAACTCTTTGAGAAATTTTTATTTGTTTTGGAAATTTATCATTTGCTATCATCCACCATACTGTGCTTTTAGCCAGTCCTGTTTTACTCATTACCTTTGGTAATCTTATTAAATTTGTCATTTTAATTCCTATTAACAAAAAAGGTTTCTAAATTAGCTAATTAAAAAAGTCTATACGATTTTTAGATTTTGTTTTTGTATAGACTCCCTTGGTTGTACAAATGAAGTATAATTAAAGAGATGTTACATTGAAAAGGGTCTTTTTTGTATTTTTATGTAAGGTCTTTCTTCTTTATATTTTAGGAGTGTTTATTCTAAAATCTTGAGATAATATAATCTCATAAGGTTTAATATATTTTTTAAATGTTCTATTATCCATTATTTTTTCATCTTTAAAAGTTGATGTACATAATTGTCTAATAGATTCAAATTTATCTTTATTTGTATAAAATATATCATTAGTTGCAAAAGTATTAACTAAAACTTTTACTATAGTTTTTCGATAGTCATTTGAGTTTTTAAGATAATATTTATACCCCACCTGTATACTTATATTTAAATTTTTTAATTCTCCATTTTCTAATTCATTAAACTGCAATAAATTTTCAATTGCAGATAAAGTATTATTAGGTCTTTTCTTAGTCAATGAATTAGTCCATATATATAATATATTATTCCATATATTTTTGTATTCCCTAAACTCCAAACAATCAATACTTAGGTTTAGTTGCATTGTTGTAAATGCATTTTTAAGCGTATTTTCTAGTATTTTACTATAATTATGTATATCATTTTTATCATTTAATTTAATAGACATCTCTTTACTTTCAACTAAATCAATACAACATTCAAATGAATCTGCTAATATTTTAACCAGTAAATATTTATTATACTCATGAAATAATTCAAAATTATTTTTTAAATTAACCTCTATTTTATTTAAAAAAGATAGTGTTTTTAGATGTTCTAATAATTTACCAGTATTTGAATAGTTGTCATTTTTATTTAAAAATTCTTTATGTAATTGTTCTATGATTTTTCTTATATCAGTATTTTTAGAAATTATATCTTTTTCTTGACTTGTTAAGTTGATTAATATTTCTATATCTTTTAATTTTGTATATTTAAACTTTACTACAAATTCTTTTTTTTCTGCATTATATTTATAACCGCTAATTAATATTGCTTTTATAATTCCATGTAACCTTTCAATATCATTTAGATACCATAAATCTAATTCTTCACTATCCATTTTTAACCCCATCTAAATAATCCCCATACCATTGTATAAGTTCTTTTTTTGCATTTAAATATTCAGCTCTATTATATGCACCCTTTACTTTGTTTTTTTCTTCGTGGGCTAGTAGACTTTCTATAACTTCCCCTTGTAGTTTATGCCCTCCATCTTCACTAGATATATTCATATGTTCATAAGCTATAGTTGAAAAAATACTTCTAAAACTATGAGGTACTAACTCATCTTTTGTATATCCCATACGCCTTAATGCACTTATCATAGTATTATCACTCATTGGTTTATCATTACCCCTAAAAGATGGAAATACATATCTACCACTACCACTAAATTCTTTTATCTCTTGCAGTATCTCTATTACTTGATGAGGTAATGGAAGTACAAACT
>JAYEPG010000046.1:0-3054 GCA_034723795.1 Campylobacterota bacterium | reverse complement strand
GGTAATTCATTGTGATTTAATTGTGCTTTATCTCCACAATCTTCACCAGTTCTTTTTATAATTCTAGCAGGAATACCAACAGCAGTTGAACTGCAAGGTACATCTTTAATAACTACTGAATTTGCACCAACTTTACAATTTTCACCTATTGTTATATTTCCAAGGATTTTTGAACCACTCCCTAGAACACTATTTTTTTTAATTGTAGGGTGACGTTTTCCGTGACTTAAACTTACCCCTCCTAAAGTTACACCTTGATAGATAAGAACATCATCCTCTATTATAGCTGTTTCACCAATAACCACTCCAAAACCATGGTCTATAAATACTCTTCTACCAATTGTAGCACATGGATGAATATCTGTATTTGTAAGAAGTTGGGAAAATCCACTAAAAATCCTAGCAAATCTTTTAAATCCTCTATTATATAATCTATTTGATATTCTATAGTTAATTATCGCCCAAACTCCTGGATAATTAAATATAAGTTCAAATTTTGAGTGTAATGCTGGATCATTTTTCTTTGGTATTGAAAAATCTTCTTTTATAAGTTTCCATAAACCTACTTTTTTATTCATCTATTTTATCCCTTTTAAAATTTTAAAATACTCTTCACGTTTAATCTCTTTAGCACCCAAAGATGCTAAATGCTCATTGTATACTTGACAATCAATAAGTTTAATTTCATTTTGTTTTGCTTGATTGCAAAGATGATAAAAAGCCACTTTTGAAGCATTTGCTACTTTACTAAACATACTCTCTCCACAAAAAACATCATCTATAACTATTCCATATAGACCACCTACAAGTTCATCATCTAAATAGCACTCTATACTTGTAGCTATACCAAGATTAAAAAGGTTTGTGTATGCAAGGATAAAATCTTCACTTATCCAAGTGTCATCTTCATTTTTTCTTTTTATATTTGCACAGTTTTTTATAACCTCTTCAAAGTTTTCATTTGACTTTATAACAAAATTTTTATTATTTATAACTCTTTGTAAACTTTTTGATACTTTAAACTCATATGGATAAAGTACCATTCTATTTTGAGGGCTAAACCAATGTATATAATTATGCTCATCAATAAACCATGGAAACAAACCATTTTGATAAGCCAATTCCAATCTTTGAGGATGAAAATCACCACCAATACAAACTAAATCATCTTTCATCATACCTAAAGTTGGAAAATCAAAGTTATCATCATCTAAAAGATATATTTTGTTTTGAGTATCTAAAATTTTCATTGGGCTATAACTGTTTTCAAATAAGAATTATCGTGTATATACTTTTTTAATATACTTTGCAACTCTATATCTTTTGTCTTACTAATAAGCTTATTTAAAATATCATCTTTATTATAATCTAAATCTTCAAATATTTCAATAATAGATTGAGATTCTATAAAGTTTTCTATTTTCATTTCATTATTTTCGAATACAACATTAAGTTGAGATGGTGAACTAAAAAGATTATGTTTCATCCCAAGTATATCTTGATAAGCACCAACTAAAAAGAATCCAATAAAATAATCCTCTTTAGATAAATCAACATCATGTAAATACAATGGTTTTTTAGAATCAAATGGTATCTCTCCATCTGAGTCACAAGTTATATCCCATATATTTGCACTTCTAGTTGCTTTTTTGTCTAAATGGGTAATAGGCATAATAGGAAACTCCTGCCTTATTCCCCAAAAATCAGGTAAAGAAGCAAAAATAGAGAAGTTTAAAAGATATTTTTCTTGTATCTTATTATCAAGTTGTTTTAACTCTTTATCATCTCTTATATCAATTAAGTTTATAGCCTTTTTAATAATAAGATGTGTCAAAACCTCTGCATTACTTCTATCAATTAAATCTACATATCCCAAATCAAACAAAGTTAAAATAGACTCAAGATGTTCTAAAGCATCATGCATATACTCTTTTGCACTATTTTTAGTTATATCCTCATACAAAGAGTTCATCTCTGCAATTATTGGTGGGTTTTGCTCTTTTAGTTTTAGATTTGATTCATTGTATTCACTTGAATACAACTCTAATGTTGGAGCTATTAAAACAGAACTAGGAGCAGATATAAATCTACCTGACTCTGTAAATATATTTGGAACTTTTACACCATTTTTTGAGGCAATCTCTTTTAAAGTAAATACAACATCGCTAGCAAACTCTTTTAAACTATATTGAATCTGTGTCTCTTGTGATGAATACTCTATAGCCAAACCACCACCAATATTGATACTATCTAAACCATTCGCACCCATCTTTTTTAGTTCAGCATATATATGACCAGACTCTTTTAAAGCTTTTTTAAGTGGTGCAATCGTACCCATAGATGAACCAATATGAAAATGTATCATCTTTAAAGCATCAGTTAAATTATGCTCTTTTAACATATCAAAAGCTTCTAAAATCTCCATAGAACTTAAACCAAATTTTGAGTTTATTCCACCACTTTTTGCCCAAACACCACTACCTGAACTGTGAAGTCTTACACGAAGTCCAATATTAGGGATTGGTAAGTTTAACTCCTTATGAACCTCTATGATTGTTTGTAACTCATTTAAGCCTTCAATAGTCAAAGTTATATCATGACCTTGAGCAACTGCAATAAAACCAAGAGTTATCATCTCTTTATCTTTAAAACCATTTACAGTTATAGGAGCATTTTTATTATTATATGACATTGCTAAAAGTAGCTCTGCTTTACTTCCAGCTTCTAGCCCATAGTTTAAATGTGAACTGTTTTTTAACATTGGTAAAATATAGTTTGGTAGTTGATTTACTTTTAAAGGGAATACAGCGTAAAAAGATGAGTTGTACTCATACTCTTTTATAGCTTCATTAAATGTTGCATATAGTTTATCTATTTGTTTTTGCGTTATATGAGGAAATCTCAAAAGAAGAGGACCTGTAAGCCCATCTTTTCTAACAGATGAAACAATATCAATCAAAGCTGGAGTTGAGGCATAGTTTAATTTAACCAAACCATCATTAATGATAAAGTTATCATCACCCCATATATCTATACCGTAGTTGTTCACTTATT
>JAYEPG010000045.1:0-3056 GCA_034723795.1 Campylobacterota bacterium | reverse complement strand
AGGTAAATCATAGTGAATAAAAAAGTATTAATATTACACGGATGGGGTGGAAGTTCTTATCCACATTGGCAAGCTTGGACTGCAAGTGAGCTTATCAAAGAAAATTATGAGGTATCTTTTCCTCAACTACCAAATAAAGATTTACCTACATTAGATAGTTGGCTTGATTTTTTAAAAAAAGAGTTTGATCATTTTAAACCTGATATTGTAGTATGTCATTCGTTGGCAAATATGTTGTGGTTTCATTTTGTAAATAAATTTAAAATTGAGACAATAGAAAAACTTATGTTGGTATCTCCTGTAAGTCAAAGTTGTGAAATTCAAGAGTTAAAAACATTTTTTCCTTATCCTGTTGTTGATGATCTAAAAGCAAAAGAGATTATTATGGTTGGAAGTACAAATGACCCATATATGTCTCAAGATGAGATTATGGATTTGCAATCTGAACTAAATATTGGACTGAAAATACTTGACGATGCTGGTCATATAAATGAAGATAGCGGATATGGTGAGTTGAGTTGTGCAGTTGATTGGATAAAAAGGGAGATTGATTAATATGAATAATTGTGATTATGATTTAAATACAATGCAAATGAGTATTTTAATGACACCTGATAAAGCAAACTTTACAGGTCATGTTCATGGAGGAGATCTTCTTAAATATTTGGATCAAGTCGCTTATGCTTGTGCTACTAGATATTGTGGTAATTATGTTGTAACTCTTAGTGTAGATAAAGTACTTTTTAAACATCCCATTTATATAAGTAACTTTGTAACATTTTATGCTTCGGTAAATTATACTGGAAATACCTCTATGGAGATAGGGATAAAAGTTGTAGCAGAAGATATAAAAAAACGTACAGTTATACATACAAATACTTGCTATTTTATGATGGTAGCTTTAGATGAAAATAAAAATCCTATGAAAGTAGAACAACTAAATCCAACTACATCAACACAAAAAAGAAGATTTGAAGATGCTAAAAATAGAAAAGAGATTAGATTAGAGAATAAACAATAATAATTTAAGCCCTAATTAATTGACAAAAAAGAAAAAATCGTATACAATTTGGCACTTAAATAATATGAGTGCTAAAAACTTATAAATATAATAATTTAAATAAATTAAACAAGGAAAGTTAAAAATGAATTTTAAACCATTAGCTGATAGAATTTTAGTTCAAGAAGATGAGGTAGTAACACAAACTGCAAGTGGAATTTATATCCCCGACAATGCATCTAAAGAGAAACCAACACATGCAACAGTTGTTGCAATAGGTCCAGATGTTAAACATGTAGAGGTTGGAGATAAAATTGTATATGGTAAGTATGCAAAAAGTGCAGCAGTAACAGTTGATAATGAAGATTATTTAGTAATGGAAGTAGCAGAAGTGCTTGGAGTAATGAAATAATGGCAAAAGAGATATATTTTAGTGATGACGCAAGAAATAGATTATATAGTGGTGTAAAACAATTAGCTGACGCAGTTAAAGTTACAATGGGACCTAGAGGAAGAAACGTACTTTTACAAAAATCATATGGTTCACCAGCAATTACTAAAGATGGTGTTTCAGTTGCACGTGAGATTGAACTAGAAGATTCTTTAGAAAACATGGGAGCTCAACTTGTAAAAGAGGTTGCTTCAAAAACAAATGATGAAGCAGGAGACGGTACAACAACAGCTACAGTTCTTGCAGAGTCTGTTTTCAAAGAGGGTTTAAGAAACGTAACTGCTGGAGCAAATCCAGTTCAACTTAAAAGAGGTATGGATAAAGCTTGTGCTTCAATTTTAACTGAACTTAAAGAACTTTCAAGAGTTGTTGATACAAAAGATCAAATTGCTCAAGTTGCTACAATTTCTGCAAACTCTGATACACAAATCGGTGATATGATTGCTGAAGCTATGGATAAAGTTGGTAAAGATGGTGTTATCACTGTTGAAGAAGCTAAAGGTATTGAAGATGAGCTTGATGTGGTTGAAGGTATGCAGTTTGATAGAGGTTATTTATCTCCATATTTTGTAACAAATGTTGAGAAAATGACAGCAGAGATGGAAAATCCATTTATCCTTTTAGCTGATAAAAAAATATCATCTTTAAAAGAGATTTTACCAATTTTAGAAGCTGTAAATCAAACACAAAGACCACTTTTAATTATCGCTGAAGATGTTGATGGTGAAGCACTTTCTACTTTAGTTGTAAACAGATTAAGAGGAAGTTTAAATATATCTGCTGTTAAAGCTCCAGGTTTTGGTGATAGAAGAAAAGCTATGCTTCAAGATATTGCAACACTTACAGGTGGAACAGTTATCTCTGAAGAGATGGGTATGACACTTGAAGGTGCTACAATGGAAGTTCTAGGAACTGCTGGTAAAGTTGTAATAGATAAAGATAACACAACTATAGTAAATGGTTCTGGTGATAAAGGTGCTGTTGAAGCTAGAGTTGGACAAATTAGAAATGAGATTGAAAATACTACTAGTGAGTATGACAAAGAAAAAGCACAAGAGAGACTTGCAAAACTTTCTGGTGGTGTTGCTGTTATTAAAGTTGGAGCTCCAACTGAAACAGAGATGAAAGAGAAAAAGGATAGAGTTGATGATGCTTTATCTGCTACACGAGCTGCTGTTGAAGAGGGTATCGTTATTGGTGGTGGTGCTGCACTAATCAAAGCTTCTTTAAAAGTAAGTCATGACTTATCTGGAGATGAGCAAATTGGTGCTGATATTATTATTAGAGCAGTTAGAGCTCCTATGAAACAAATTGCTTCAAATGCTGGTTTTGATGCTGGTGTTGTTGTAAATGAGATCTCTAAATCTGAAGATGCAAATATCGGTTTTGATGCTGCATCTGGAACATATGTAGATATGTTTAAAGCTGGAATCGTAGATCCAACTAAAGTTGAAAGAGTAGCAATGCAAAATGCAGTTTCTGTTGCATCTTTACTTCTTACAACAGAAGCTACTGTATCTGATGTTGCTGGTGATGCTGTTGCAGCTGCACCAATGCCAGATATGGGTGGTATGGGCGGAATGCCTGGTGGGATGATGTAGCCTA
>JAYEPG010000044.1:0-14785 GCA_034723795.1 Campylobacterota bacterium | reverse complement strand
ATCTTACTGTTACATAAGCTAAAACACCTATAATATTTATTATATCCTTTTTTAGGTATAATCTCTTAAAATATAAAAGGATATAAATATGAAACATTTTTTAGTATTATTATTTTCAGTTATTCTAACAAACACATTAATAGCACAAGAGATAAATAAAGAGACTACAAAAGAGGTTCAAGAAGAGCCTACGAGATTAGAATCTTATACAAAACTACAAAAAGTTATAGCAGCTGTTGAGTTACTATATGTTGATGATATAAACTTAAGCAAAATAGTTGACAACTCAATAAACGGCTTACTTCATGAGCTAGATGCTCACTCTTCTATGCTAAACAAAGAATCATACAAAGAGATGAAAGTTGAAACAAAAGGTGAATTTGGAGGTCTTGGAATCGTAATAGGAAAAAGAGATGGTGCTTTAACTATCATCTCTCCTATTGATGATACACCTGCTTTTGATGCTGGGGTAAAAGCTGGTGATATTATTTTAAAAATCAACGAAGAATCAACTTTAAATATGAGTTTATCAGATGCAGTTGATATTATGAGAGGGAAAGTTGGTACTCCTATTGATATTACTATTGTAAGAAAAGGTGAGTTAGAACCTATAAAGATTAATATCGTAAGAGATATTATCAAAATTCAATCTGTTTATGCAAAAACTATAAATGATGAGATTTTATATTTAAGAGTCGCTTCATTTATGGATATGAAAATCTCTTCAGAATTAAAAAAGTATATCAAAGAACATAAAGAAAAAACAAAAGCAATAGTTTTAGATCTTAGAAATAACCCAGGTGGTCAACTAGGTCAAGCTATAGATACTGTTGATTTATTTGTTAACAATGGTATCATCGTATCTCAAAAAGGGAGAAACGATACAGATAATGAAGAGTTCAAAGCAACATCTTTTTCAACAGTTACTGATGTACCTATGGTTGTTTTAGTAAATGAGGGAAGTGCAAGTGCAAGTGAGATTGTAAGTGGTGCATTACAAGATTTAAAAAGAGCAGTTGTTATTGGTAAAAATACTTTTGGTAAAGGTAGCGTTCAAAGAATTATACCTATAGTTGAAGATGGAAGTGAAGCTATTAAACTTACTATTGCTAAGTACTACTTACCTAGTGGAAGAACAATTCAAGCAAAAGGGATAGTTCCTGATATTGATGTATTTGCAGGGAAAGTTTTAGTTCAAGAGGAATCAGCTTTTAAACTAAAAGAATCAAATATGAGAAAACACTTAGAAAGTGAACTTACAAAAACAGGTACAGTAGAAAAAGAAGATGACAATACAACTAAAGAGGATAAAACTATTATAACACCAGAACAAATGTTAGAAGACAATCAACTAAAAGCTGGTGTAGATATACTAAAATCTTTAATGATAATGAATAAATAAAAAGGAAAAAAATGAATATAAATGATATTACAAAACTTGGTATTTGGCCAGAGTCGAAGAAAACAACAACACAAAAAGGTATCTCTGAACTAGAAGATTTAGGATACAACCTATTTTACATCGGTAAAAATGCAGACCTTTATACTTGCCCAGGAAAAGATGCAAAAGTTCTTTTAGTAAGAAGTGATAGATGTTCAGTATTTGATATTCCATTAAATCTTGAAATTGAGGGAAAAGGTATCTCTCAAACATCTATTTCAAATGATGGAGCAGCTTTTGCTAGAGAAATAGGTATAAGAACAGCTATTTTGGCTGAAAATGTTGATAGTTCTGTAAGTGTGGCTGGCAGATGTCAGATGATGGAACTATGTAAACCTCTTGAAGCTGAGATTGATGGAGATGTAGTTCAATTTGAATTTATCTTTAGAAACTATTTAACAGGTTCATTATATGAAGCGTGCCAAAATGGAAATGATCCTTATAGTTTAGAATTGTCATCTGATTTAGAACAATGGCATAAATTTGATACACCACTTTTCACACCAACAACTAAAGGTATAAAAGATGAGCCTTTAAACTCTGCTACAGTTAGAGATACATTTCCAAAGATTATCTCAAGTTTAGAGAATCTATTTAAAGAGTTTACTAAATTTGCAAGCCAGAATGGTATCGTAGTAGTTGATACAAAGTTTGAGATATTTATTAACTCTAAAGGTGAATGGATTTTAGGAGATGAAATCTTAACTCCTGAGAGTTCAAGATTTATTGCATCTGAAGATTTTGAAAAAGGGGATTATATCTCTATGGATAAACAAATTCTTCGAGATTTTGGTAAAAAGAATAACTGGAAAGAAAAATCAAAAGAGTTATCAGCTGGTCAAAAACTAGAAGTAGATGTTCCAGATTCAATCAAAAATGTAATTTTAAATGGATATGAAACTATCCACACAAGATTACATAAATAGGTGATACCAAAAGTATATAAATTTAAGTTGTCTAAACTGTTATAAGAGAGTTTTAGATATAATCGCAAAATAATAGAGAATAGAGGGTAATAAATGAAAGCAATAATCAACATAGGACTTAAAAAAGGTGTTTTAGACTCAGCAGGTAAAGCTGCTCATCATACACTTGATACAGTGGGATTCAAAGAGATTGTTAAAGATGTAAGAATTGGAAAACAAATTGTTATGGAACTAAACTGTGCAGATGAAGCTACAGCAAGAGATGAAGCTACAAAAATGTGTGAGCAACTTTTAGCAAATACAGTAATTGAAGATTACGACATCACTATACAAGCATAATATTATGAAAGTAACAGTATTACAATTTCCAGGGACAAACTGTGAGTACGATACAAAATATGCATTTGAAAAACTTGGATGTGAAGTTGAAATTATTTGGCATGAGGAGACTAAACTTCCTGAAGATACAGATTTAGTTGTAGCTCCTGGTGGATTTTCTTATGGTGACTACTTAAGAAGTGGTGCATTAGCAAAATTTGCACCTATTATGGATGCAGTTAAAGAATATGCTGCAAATGGTGGAAAAGTTTTAGGTATTTGTAACGGTTTTCAAATCTTAACAGAAACTGGTCTTTTACCAGGTGCTTTAAAAAGAAATGATAACTTACACTTTATATCAAAACATCATCATCTAAAAGTTGTTAGCAATGATAACACTTTTTTACAAGAGTTAAATAATGGTGATGTTGTAAATATCCCTCTAGCTCACCATGATGGTAACTTCTTTATTGATGATGCTGGACTTAAAGAGTTATTAGATAATGATCAAGTTTTACTTCAATACTGTAACGAAGCTGGTGAAAATCAAGTTTTAAATGGCAGTGTAGAACAAATAGCTGGTATCTGTAACAAAGAGAAAAATGTGTTTGGGCTTATGCCTCACCCAGAAAGAGCAATGGAAACTTTATTAGGTTGTGATGATGGAGTTAAAATGCTTCAAGGTTTTTTAAAATAAATTATAATAAGTAGGAATGTATGAAACTTAGCATAAAAATCTTCCTACTTATATCTATTTTAATAACATCACTTTTATCACAAGATGATCTAAAATCAAAAGATATTTATATTGATTATCTTTCTTATCCAAAAAGAGTATTTACAAAACAAAAATTTGAGGTTGTACTAAAAGCTACAATCTTAATAGATCAAAGTAAATATGATAAAATCATAACAACATTTGAAGGTGAAGAGAATATTGATCTTCCTGAAGTAATGCCTGTTTGGAATAAAGACAAAGATAATGTTTTTATTTCAAATATTATTTTTAAAAGTAAAGAGAAACAGTTTACTTTACCCAATGTCACTATAGCATTGTTAAAAGAGAATAATATAGTTGATTTTATATCTTTAAAATCTCCCAAAATAAAATTTGAAAAAATTGCAGTAAACCAAAAACTTTTTTCTCATGTTATTGCATCAAATTTAGAGATAAATACAGTCAAAACAAAACAGTACACAAATAGTATGCTTTTGAGTACAATAAATATTGAAGCTACAAATAGTAATCTTGAAGATATAAGGCTAAATGAGTTTGATGACCAAGGGATAAAAAGCTTATCTGATTCACCACCACATCAAAACATATACTATTATGTGATGATACCAAGCCATACTAAAGAGATAAGATTTACTTACTATAATACAATTTTAAAAGATTTTATTATGATAACTTTACCAATTACACTTGATGAGGAGTTGGTCAGTACTCAAACTGATTTAAACCCTTATAATAGTAGTATTTTGATATATAAGCAATTTGCAGTAATACTATTATTGATTATTATCCTAATATTATTTGTTGTAACTAAAAAAACAAAGTATCTTTTTATGATGGTTATTTTAATTAGTATTATAGGGTATCTATTTATGCCAAATAAAAAAATAATTTTACAATCTGATACAAAAATTTATATACTACCAACAAAACACTCAACTGTATATAAAGTTTTAGAAAATAAAGAGTTAGTAGAGATAATAAACAAAAAAGATAAATATATAAAAGTTTTATTTAAAAATAAAAATATAGGATGGATAAAAGATGATAGCTAGATTAAGAGCAATATTTACAATAGTTGAGATGGTAATAACTGTTACTATAACTATAATTTTAATGTATACATTTAAAAGTAAAAATAGAACATTTAGAAGAGTATGGGCTTCTATGCAGATGAAACTACTTGGAATAAAACTTGATGTAGTGGGAGATATAGATCCAGATGCTGATATGCTAGTTATGAATCATCAATCAATTTTAGATATTATGGTTTTTGAATACCTTCACCCTAAAAACTTAGCATGGGTAGCAAAAAAAGAGATAGCAGATATACCATGGTTTGGACATATTTTAAAAGCTCCTGATATGATTATAGTTGAAAGAGAGAGTAAAAGTAGTTTAGTTAAACTACTTAAAGAGAGTAAAGAGAAACTCAAACAAAAAAGACCAATTGCAATTTTTCCTGAAGGTACAAGATCAGACGGTGGTAAAATTCGTAAGTTTAAAGCTGGTGCAAAAATGATTGCAAATAAATATGAATTAAAAGTGCAACCTGTTGTTTTAGTAGGAACCAGAGAAATTTTAGATTCACAAAATTTTAGACAAAATAGTGGTGTCGTAAAAGTTATATATTTACCTGTTATTGAAGCAAAAAAAGGTGAAGATTGGTATGAAAAACTAGAAATTGATATGAAAGAGATTTTAAGTAAAGAGTTAAATAGTGGTATTTAATCTACCTACAGTAATAGCTGTAGGAATTGGTGGTTTTCTTGGTGCTATTTCAAGGTTTTATGCGGGGGTACAAGTTTTAAAATACTTTCCACATCAACTTCCAATGGCAACTTTAGGGGTAAATCTTCTTGGAAGTTTTATTGTTGGAATTTTAGTTGGGGTATTTTTACATTTTACCCCATCAAATGAGTTAAAAGGTTTTTTAGTTATAGGTTTTTTAGGTGCTTTTACCACTTACTCTACCTTTGCTATTGAAAGTTATATGTTGCTTAATACTTCTTTTTGGTATGGTATATTAAATATTGTATTAAATGTTATAGGTACAATAGTAGCAGCTGGATTAGGTTATAAATTAATATCTTATTTTATAAAATAATGGCATTTAGTGCCAGAAAAGGGAAAAAATGCAAGTTTATATATATGCAAAAAGTGGTCATAGTTTTGGTTTAGAGAATGTAAGGCGTGCAAGTGTCTTATGTAATGTTTTTAAAGATTCCGATCCTATTTTATGTACAGCAGACTATCGTGCTGCTACATTCGCAAAAAGTGAATTGGGAATCAATAGAGGTGTTGGTATAGATGTAATAGGAAACTTACCACATGTTATGGAACGTGGAGATATATTAATATACGATGATAGTAAAGAGGCAAGTTCTACTATGCAAGATCATATGAAAGATTTTTGTACACATCTATATAAAGTTGGGGAAGACATCCCTTTTGATATAGTTGATGAAACATTTACTAATGATATGGAAATACAATATGAAAAAGGGTTATTTTTTTCAGATGATGACTATGAGGAATGGTTTTTAAATTTATGTGAAGACTCAACAAAACAAGAACTATCTATGATTATGGGGCATTATTTTTTTCTTGGAAATGAGGATAAACTAAAACCATTTTTTGATAATATAATTGAAGAAGAGGATTATATAGAAGCTGTTAAAACTACAAAGTACCTTTTAACTGCTTGCGTGCAAACTTGTATGGAGTCATTAGCTAGTGGTAACTGTCCTGTTTATTTTAAACGAGGAGATAAAGAAACTATAGAAAATATTGAACTTTTAGATAAATACAATATCCCTACAGTTACTGGTGATAATTTAGATGAAATAGTTGAAAACTTTAACTTAACAATTAAAAACTATCCAAAGATAAAAGAGATAGAAAAGTTTGATTTTTCTGCAATAAAAAAAGATATAAATGATACTTTAAAAAAGTTTGCTATGATACAACCATCTTTAGATTATAAGTATACTAGCTAATATCAATGATAAACAATAACTTTAAAGACCAACTAAAACAGATTCTTAATTGTGATATTAAATCACTTTATCCACTTGCAAGGGAACTTAATCGTAAACTTTATTTTTATGTAGGACCTACAAATAGTGGTAAAACATATCAAGCGATGCAAGAGATGATAAATGCTGATACAGGAACATATCTAGCACCTTTACGTTTACTTGCGTTAGAAAACTATGAAAGTTTACTTTCAAATAATATTCCAGCTTCCCTTGTAACAGGAGAAGAGGAGATATTTGATGAAAATGCGGGACATATTTGTTCAACTATTGAGATGATAAACTTCAATCTTGAGGTTGATGTATGCGTGATAGATGAAGTTCAAATGTTGGCAGATGACGATAGAGGTTGGGCATGGGTAAATGCAATTTTAGGATCACCTGCATCTAAAGTTATTATGACAGGAAGTGTAAATGCACTTGATATTGTTAAAAAAATCGCTTCTTATCTAGGTGAAGAGTTAGAGATAGTTAGGTATAAAAGAAAAAATCCTTTACAGGTTTTAGATAAACATATAGCTTTAAGAGATATTAAAAAAGCAACTGCGCTTATCGCTTTTAGTAGAAAAGATGTACTTGCATTAAAAGCAAAACTAAGTAAATACCATACAGTATCAGTTTTATATGGAAATTTGAGTCCAGAGGTTCGAAAAGAGGAAGCAAAACGTTTTAGAACTGGCCAAAGTGATATTTTAGTAGCTACTGATGCTATTGCTATGGGGCTTAATCTACCTATTCAAACTCTATTATTTACAACTGATACAAAGTTTGATGGGATAAGTAAAAGAAAACTTCTACCAAATGAGGTGATACAAATTGCTGGTCGAGCAGGAAGATATGGTCACCATGAAGTTGGTCATATTGGCGGCACTACGGGAAATGTACTTAAACATATATCAGACATGTTTACATCACCAATGTCAACAATAAAACCACCAGTAAAAGTAAAAGCAACATCTTCACAAGTGGAGGAGCTATCTACTTTTTTAGATACAAAGAGCTTAACAAAGATACTAAAATACTTTTTAAAACATATGAAGTTTGATGGTCCATTTCGTGCTACAAATATAAAGCTTATGATAGAACTTGCAGAAATTTTAGATAATAAACCTGAACTAAGTTTAGAGGATAAGTATATGTTGGCTTCTGCTCCTATAAATACAAGGTCACCACTTATAAAAAGTGGTTATATAAAATATGTAAATGCAATTTTAAATCACAAAGTTACAAGATATAAAGTAACAACAAAAACATCAGGTATAGCAAAAACTCAAAGAGATTTACTTTTAGCAGAAGATGAAGTGAAAAAAATATCACTTTATCTTTGGCTTAGCTATAAACTTCCTCATCTATTTCCTGACAAAGACAAAGCGGAACAAATCAGAATAGAGTTAAACTACTATTGTGAAAACTCTTTAAAATCAAATAAGCTTTTAAAAGATGATAGAGTAAAACACAATAGATTTAGAAGAGATAGAGGTAGAAATAGAAGTCGAAATAATAGATTTACAAGTAGAAATAAACAAGAAGAAAATCCACGAAACCCTAAACGAAAAAAAGACAAACCGCAAGATGATCAAAAAGAACCAAGAAGAAGATCAAATAGGAATCGTAGACGTGATGGATAAAATAATATATTAAAAAATTATTTTAAAAGTTGTCCCTTCATTTTCAATACTATCAATCTGTAGTTTAAATTTATGCAGGTCTAAAATATTATTAACTAAAGAGAGTCCAAGACCCAAAGAGTTATTCCAACCATTTGAAGATACTCTATAAAACTTATCTGTAATCTTAGAAATATCACTCTTTTTGATACCTATTCCGCTATCCATTACTTGTAGTGATTTTTTATTTAGTTTGACTATAATATTATCTTGTGAATATTTTAAACCATTTTCTATTAGATTTGATATTGCAATACTTAACATAGTTTCATCTACATCAAGTATAGTTGAAGAACCTTCTAAAATAATTTCTCTATTTGGATATGTAAGTTTTAAGTCTTCTATTATCTCTTTTGTTACAGTATAAATATCACAACTCTTAAAACTATATGGTTGCTTTCCCTCTTCTAGTTTTATAGATAATCTTAGTCTATCTATCATATTAGTTAGTTTTTGCGAATTTGATGATATTTTATTTAAAAATTTTTCTCTTATGTTTGGATTTATATCTTTTTCTTCAAGTAAAGTTTGAGTATATCCATTTATAACAGCTATTGGATTTTTAAACTCATGTGAAATAGCAGAAATAATATCATCTTTTTGTCTATTTGATAATTTCAGCTTTGCTGTATATTTTGACTTTTGTTTATCTTTTTTTGATAAATTTGCAGATACCGATGTAAGTAGTTTTGTGATTTTATTAAACTCAATTGAGTATGAAGAGTTTATCTTAGTTGGTTTTGTTTGTTTTATAAGACTTCGTAAGAATTCTAAAATATTTTTTGTCTCATCTTGTACATCTTTACTTATTGATAAAGATATTTTAAAAACAATTATCATAAACAGTAGAAATAAAAAACCTATTTTTAAAGAAAGATATAAAAACTGTTGATTTATTTGTTCAATATCCCTTGCCATTCTTATATAATAATCTTCTTTATTAACTTTATATTTTTTAGAAACATAAAGTAACTCTTTTTTTAATGTATTTGAATATCGAACAATTGAACCATATACTTGGTATTTAGCTTGAATAACTTCTGTTCTATTTAAGTGATTATCCATACTAGTAAAATCTTTATCACTCTCCCCTAAAACAGTACCATCTTTTGAGATAATTGTAACTCGTAAATTTATAGTTTTTTTAATTCTTTTTGCAAAACTATCAACATCTTGCAAGTTTTTTATTTGAAGAGAGACTATATCAATATTGTTAAGAAGGTC
Source organism: Campylobacterota bacterium (assembly GCA_034723795.1). Taxonomy (GTDB): domain Bacteria; phylum Campylobacterota; class Campylobacteria; order Campylobacterales; family Arcobacteraceae; genus JAIOSF01. Next base: position 5,435 of record JAYEPG010000044.1, on the reverse strand, counting down.
TATTTTAATCTGTTCTATATAAATATCTTTTATCCAAAGATAAAAAATAATACCTAAAGTTAAAAATATAGTGATAAACAAAAATAAAAATTTTTGTAAGAATATATCATGAAGCTTGATAAAAGGAGAAGATTCTTTAAGCAAAAATATAACCCTCTCCACGAACTGATTTTATATACTCTTTATCTCCATTGGGATCAATTTTTTCTTTAAGTCTTTTAATAGCTACATTTACAGTTTTTGGTTTTACATCTGTATAATCTTCCCAAACATTTTCAAGTAATGTATCACGACTCAGTAAAATATCTTTATTTTTTACAAACTCTAAAAGAAGATCATGCTCAAGATGTGTTAAAGTTATCTTATCATTATCTATTAAAAATGTTTTATTTGAAGCAGTATATACAATATCTCTTGCTTTTAATTGTGATATTTCATTGGAAGTTCTTTTTATAACAGCTTTTACTCTAGCTTTTAAAACATTTAGATTAAATGGCTTCGTAATATAATCATCACCACCTCGATTAAATCCTTCTAATATATCTTCATCTTTATCTTTTGCAGTAAGATAAATCACAGGATTTAAGTAACCTTTAGTTCGTAGTTCTTGTATAAATACACTACCCTCTTGATTTGGTAAGTTCCTATCCATAAGTATTAAAGATATATCTTCTTCATCTATAATAGCCTGAACATTTGTAGTATCCAAACAACATATAACATCATAACCATCTTTTGTGAGTGTATACTCAATAAGGTCTAAAATATCTTGTTCATCTTCTACTACTAATATTGTTTTTTCCATATTTAAATTATACCTTACACTTGATGAATTTCACCACCATTGTTAGCATACAATAAAAGTGAAGCTATACTCATAGCACGATCAGCTATCTTTTCACTTTTTCGTAAAGCACCTAACATTTTATGGTATTTATTAAACTCTCCTATCTCTTTTGATTCTTTTAATAAAGAGTTTTCAATCATCTCATATAGGTCATCTGTTTTATTTTCTGCTATTAAAACTTTATTGAAAATCTCTTGTATCTCATCGATACAATCAATATTCATCATCATAATTGTATATTTTAGCGACTCAACTGTTGATCTTTGCATAGGGATTGCATATTCGTTTATAGTTTTGATATTTACTTCACTACAAACATCTACAAAACCTTTTATAAATCCTCTTGTATTTGTAGAAGCTCTTAAAAGTTCGTTTGTGATTTTAAGATATGAAACCATGGCTCTTAAGTCTTTTGCTTCAGGGGAGTGTAATGCCAAAGTTGTGATGATATTATTATCTATATCACTTGTTTTTTTACTAATATTTTTTATATAAGTTTTTGCTTCATTAAACTTATCAGCCTCACAACCCTCTAACGCTTCTAATATAAGTTGATTTGCTTGAACTAGTCCATTTCCAATATTTATAATACTTGTTTTAATCTCATTTAATTTTTCTTCATAGTTTGCTAACATTTTATCCGAATCTCCCTGTAATATAATCTTCCGTCTTTTTCTCTTTTGGGTTTAAAAATATCTTTTCAGTCTCATCATACTCTATTAAATCACCAAGATGAAAAAATGCAGTCATATCTGCTATTCTTGCCGCTTGTTGCATATTGTGAGTAACTGTTATGATTGTATAATCTTTTTTAAGTTCTAGCATAAGTGCTTCAATCTTTTCTGTAGATATTGGGTCAAGTGCAGATGTAGGTTCATCCATAAGTATCACATCTGGTTTAACTGCAATAGTTCTAGCGATACAAAGTCTTTGTTGTTGACCACCACTTAGCCCTGTACCTGGTTCTGATAATATATCTTTTACCTCATCCCAAATACCTGCACTTTTTAAAGACTGTTCTACTAACTCATCACACTCTTTACCTTTTTTTACAATCCCATGCTTAATAGGTGCATAAGCAACATTGTCATAAATAGATTTAGGAAATGGATTTGGTTGTTGAAAAACCATACCGATTCTTTTTCTTACACTTACCTCATCTACATCTTTATCATAGATATTTTTTCCATCAATGATAACTTCACCCTCTATTTTTGCAGAACTTACTAAATCATTCATACGATTTAAACATCTTAAAAATGTAGATTTACCACAACCAGATGGTCCAATAAGTGCTGTTATTTGATTTTTATATAGTTCTATACCTAAACCATGCAAAGCATGCTTATCTCCATACCAAAGATTTAAATCTTTTACTACTATTTTATTTTTATTTTTTGCCATTTAAATAATACTCTTTTATTGGATTTTATAAAGTATATTATTTTTTGGTTACTGTTTGGTTACATAAGTAGTTTGATAGATTATATTATAGAACTATGTGGTAGAAATATCTTAAGTAGTTAACTACCACTCTAGTTCAAATTTATTTCATATTTAATGTCTGTACTGTATTTTAATGTGTTGAACAAGTGCCATTAGAACCAATAACATCTAATTTACCCAATAAGAATTGATCTATAGAGTCATTAACTGTTAATGACTCTTTATCAAAATATACATCCAAACCTACTTGAGCAAAACCTTTAGCAGGACTTCCCCCTATACCACTTACAACTAAAGCATCTGGTTTTAGATTCATAATATTTGTTATAGCATCTCCACATCCACCAGTACTATGTCCAGGGTTTTCTATCACATCTACATCTGATATTTGCCCATTATCTAAAGTGATAATAGTATAAAAATTTGCTTTACCAAAATGAGCACCTCGTTTACTTAAATAACCAATATTTTCATTTGTTGGGAATACTATTCTCATATTATACCCTTAGTGATTGTGTGAATGGTTGTGATTGTGGTCATGATGATGGTCGTGGTTATGGTCATGATTACCACCACCATTGTGCATATTTCCTTGCTCTACAAAATCACCCATATTTGTACCATCTACTTTTACTAAACTTTCCTCTATTAATTTTTCTATCACATCATTTAGTAAAATTCTTTCATCTCCACTATGGTAGCACTCTATTTTTGCTTTTTGAAGCAACATAAAAGGATTTCCTCCCATATGATTAAATACAAGTTTTGTCACACCTTTTTCCACCATATATTCAACTACTGCACGACCACTCATGATATCGTTTTTCTCTATACTTACATCTTCACCATCTATATATGCAAACCACTTTGCTTTTCCAAACAGTGTAGTTACTGCTGGGTTTTCTTTATTCGTTTTTACAGGTATTGCTATCATTTTGTTTCTTCTTCAAATTTTAATACATTTCTTATAGCTATTTTATATCCTAGATATATAACTATTGGCCATAAACTCATCCATGCTAACTCGTATCCGTATTCCATCATTTTCTCCTAATAATTATGCGCATCAGGAGACTCAATCTCCTCTTTTGTTATCTTCACTTTATCCATACTATACCAAGCATATGCACCATATGCAATTACAAATGGTATCATTAAAGATGCATAACTCATAGCAATAAGTGTATAGTGGCTACCACTACTATTTACTATAGTCAAGCTACTTTGAAGATCAGTAGTAGATGGGTAGTAAGCAGTTCCGTTAAATCCTACATTTAATAAAATTGCCATAACAGTAAGTACTATACCAACTCCACCTGTTTTGATACAACAAGTTTTTCTAAACACTATAGCTGTAAAAACAGCACCCAATACCATCAAAACACCAAGAACAAACATAACTAATACTATAGGCATCTCTATAAAGTTTATAAGGTACTTATACTCTTGCATATATACAACTCCACTAGCATCAACAGCATATCCATCTTTAGTGATAATCCATGCCATAAATGCAAGAAAAAATACTAAAAATAGATATAAATTTATTTTTAAAGACTCAACTGCTTTATCCAAAATAGGCTCATGCTCAATATTATTCATAAAGTATAAAGCACCACTTATTTTTGCAAGAAATACTAAAGCAAACCCAAGTAAATAATTTGCTGGATTTAACAACGCCTCAAGCCCTCTTAAGTCATTCTGCCAATCTACAAAAAAGTTACCATCAAGTATAAATTCACTCCCGCTAAAAAATGTAGATATAGCAACACCTAAAAGAAAAGTACCTATATTTCCGTTTATCTTTAAAAACATCTCATATGTTTTTTGCCCTAAAAAGTTATCTGGTTTTGTTCTGTACTCATAACTAATAGCTTGAATGATAAAGCAAAATAAAATTGCCATCCATACCCAATAAGCCCCACCAAATGAAGTGGCATAAAAAAGTGGAAATGCAGCAAATAAAGCTCCACCAAAAAGTACAAGAGTGGTAAATCCTAGCTCCCATTTTCTACCTATAGAGTTTATAAGCATAGTTTTTTCTGTTTCATTATCACTTAGCTTGTCCGTAAGTGTTTGTCCACCTTGAACAAACATAATAAATACAAAAAAACCACTAAGAAACGCTATAATTATCCACCAATATTGTTGAAGTGTAAGTAAATCTAAATCTCCAAATCCCATCTTAGTGACCTCCATTTGGACCAATTTTTATCTGTTTGGTCATTATTTTTATCTCTGCTATTAATAAAAGTGTAAATAGTGTAGCAAACAAAAAGAAACTTATCATCACATTTGTTGTAGCTATTTTAGTAGCTGCAATACCTACAGGCATAAGGTCTTGTATAGCCCAAGGTTGTCGTCCAACTTCTGCTACTACCCATCCAGCTTCACCTGCTATATACCCTAAAGGTATAGAGGCAACAGCACTTTTAAGTATAAGTCTATAATCACTTATATCTTTTTTCATAGTAAGATATAAAAGTGCAGCAAATAAGAACATAAACCATCCACCAAGAGTTACCATGATATGAAATGCATAAAATACAGGAGCAATAGGTGGAACAACATCTTCAGGGGCTTTGATATGTCCATATCCAAAATATTTCATATTTTCATCTAAAATTACTCTTGCCTCTTGTGCTTTTACCATATCGTTTGCTTTATTAGCCTCTTTGTAGTCTTCTAAAGCTTGAACGGCTAACTTACCTTTTTCCATCTTATACACAGTGCTAACTATCCCTCTTTCTTCATTTCCATACACAAGGTCTTTTATACCTGGTACAAAAGCATGAATATCGTGATAACCTAAAAGTGAAAGTGCATAAGGTGCTTCTATCTCAAACAAAAATGGATGCTCATCATTTGTAAGTGTTTTTGCAGGATTTAATATACCAACACCTACAATTCCAGCTTCTGTTTTACCTTCATAAAGTCCCTCCATCGCTGCTAATTTCATAGGTTGTTTTAGAGCAACTTGATGAGCAGATTCATCTCCACTAAGTACTAAAAACAAACTTGTAATAAGCCCAAATGTAGATGCAACTATCATAGACTTTTTAGCAAATACTACATCTCGCCCTTTTAATAAATACCAAGCAGAGATACCAACTACAAAAAGTGAAGCCATCACATAACCACT
>JAYEPG010000043.1:0-3073 GCA_034723795.1 Campylobacterota bacterium | reverse complement strand
TTTTTTTATTGTTTACTTTTGCTTAGTTTTTTACATATTGTATCTTTAAATTTATATCTTAAAATATAATATATAAATTTAAATTAGTTGATTAATTAAAGATAACTTGTTACTAAAGTTAACAAAGAAAAATTAATATATTATCCTAGTGTTACTTTTTGCTCATCTTAACTACACACTAGATAAAATATGAAAATTTAATTTTAAATAAGGGGTACAAGTATGGCACAAAAAGCAATACGAGAATATGATGCTAAGTCAATCTTAGCAAAACATTGGGATAAATACTTTCCAGATTTTACATATGCATATGAAACAACTATGGTTCAAAATGGTTCTGAATTAACAGAGCAAGCAAAAACTAAAAATTGGTTAAACGATAAGAAATTAGTTGCTAAACCAGATATGTTATTTGGAAAAAGAGGGATGAATGATTTAGTACTTTTTAGAGATGCTAAGCCAGGTGATGTTTCTTTAGCTAAAGCTTCAAGCTGGATTGATGAGAAGTCTTCTTCTGACCAATCAGTTTACTTTTCATTTGATGGTGAAACACCAACAGGTGAGCCATCTGTAGATAGATTAACTCACTTTATTGTTGAGCCATTTACTCCTCATACTCAAGAAGAAGAATATTATGTTTCAGCTACTTGTGTAGGTGATGATGATGTTATCTATATGTCAGCTGAAGGTGGTATCGCAATTGAAGAAAATTGGGATGAAAAAGTTGTAGAAGTAGCTTTCCCTATTACAGCAACTGAAGATGAAATTGCTGATAAAATTAGAGCAAATGTTCCTAAAGATGTTGCTCAGAAAGATAAAGCAAACTTCGCTGAATTTTGTGTAAATTTCTTTAAAGCATACAGAGAATTAAACTTTGCATACTTAGAAATCAATCCTTTCGTTATGCAAGACAAAAAAATCGAAATGTTAGATATGGTTGCAAAACTTGATGATACTGCTGGATTCATGATGGTAGATGAGTGGGGTGATGTTGAATACCCAACTGCATTTGGTATGGAAGCAAAATCTCCAGAAGTTGAAGCTGTAGAAGAAGCTGATGCTAAAACTGGTGCTTCATTAAAACTTACACTACTTAAACCAGAAGCTAGAATCTGGACAATGGTTGCTGGTGGTGGAGCTTCAGTTGTATACGCTGATACTATTGCTGATATGGCTGGTATTGATGATCTTGCTAACTACGGTGAGTATTCTGGTGGACCAACTACAGGTGAAACAAAATTCTATGCTGAAACATTATTAGACCTTATGACTAGAGAGCCAGATGCTCAAGGTAGAGGTAAAGTTATGATTATTGGTGGAGCTATTGCTAACTTTACTGATGTTGCAAAAACTTTTACAGGTATTATTCAAGCATTTGAAGTATACGCTGATAAAATGAAAGCTGTTGATCTTAAAATCTACGTTAGACGTGGTGGACCAAACTATGAAAAAGGTTTAAAAGATATTAAAGAAGCTGCAGATAGATTAGGTCTTTATATAGAAGTTTACGGACCAGAAACACATGTTACTGACATTGTTAGAATGGCATTAGAGAAGTAAGGGATAAATATGACACAATTATATACAAAATCAACACAAGCAATTTTTTGGAATAACAACAAAACTGCTATCCAAAGAATGTTAGATTATGATTACACAATCAAAAGAGATACTCCATCTGTTGCAGCTATTGTAACTCCAACTTCTGGAAACAAATTCGAAAAGTTCTTCTATGGACCAGATGAAGTTATGATTCCAATCTTTAAAAATACTGCAGATGCTAAAGCTGCTCAGCCTCAAGCTGATGTACTTTTAAACTTTGCATCTTTTAGAACTGCTTATGAAGTTACTATGGAAGCTTTAGAAATTGGTGGTTTCTCATCAATGATGATTACAGCTGAAGGTATCCCTGAGAGATTAGCAAGAGGTATGAACCAAACTGCTAGAGAAAAAGGTGTAGTTATTATTGGACCTGCAACTGTTGGTGCTATTACTCCAGGTGCATTTAAAGTAGCTAATATTGGTGGAACTATTACTAATATCGTTAACTCTAAATTACATAGAGCTGGTTCTTGTGGACTAGTAACTAGATCAGGTGGATTATTTAACGAACTTTCAAACATCATCTCTATCAATGCTGATGGTATCGCTGAAGGTGTTGCTATTGGTGGAGATAGATTTGTTGGATCTGTATTCATTGACAATATGTTAAGAATGGAAAAAAATCCAGAAGTTAAATATATGATTCTTTTAGGAGAAGTTGGTGGTACTGAAGAGTATAAAGTAATTGAAGCTATTAAAAATGGTACTATTACTAAGCCAGTTATTGCATGGTGTATTGGTACAATTGCTAAGCATTATGATTCAGGTGTTCAATTTGGTCATGCTGGTGCTTCTGCAAATGCAGATTCTGAAACAGCTGAGTACAAAAACAACGCTATGAAAGAAGCTGGTATCCATGTACCAAATTCATTCAATGAATTACCTGCAATGATTAATAAAGTATTTACAGACCTTAATCTTGCTGAAATTCCAGAGCCAGAAATGAATACATGTCCAACAGTAAGAAGAAGTAAAGAGTTTATCTGTACTATTTCTGATGATAGAGGTGACGAAGCTACTTACGCTGGATTCCCAATATCTTCTGTTGCTACACCTGATACTGGTAAAGGTATTGGTGATGTTGTATCATTATTATGGTTCAAAAAACAATATCCAAAATGGGCTACAGATTTCATCGAAACTGTTATGAAAACTGTTGCTGATCACGGTCCTGCTGTTTCTGGTGCACATAATGCAAAAGTAACTGCAAGAGCTGGTAAATCAGTTGTTGAATCACTTGTAACTGGTTTATTAACAATCGGTCCAAGATTTGGTGGAGCTATTGATGGTGCTGCTGAACACTTCAAATATGCAGATGATAATGGATTAAATCCAAAAGAATTTTTAGGTCATATGAAAAAGCAAGGTATACCAATTCCAGGTATCGGACATAGAATTAAGTCTCTTAAGAACCCTGATTTAAGAGTTACAGGACTTATGAACTATGCTGCTGAGCATTTCCCATCTACAC
>JAYEPG010000042.1:0-3083 GCA_034723795.1 Campylobacterota bacterium | reverse complement strand
TATATCTTTTAAAAAAGTTAGAAAAAGATAAAAGGATAGAAGCTACAGGATATAAAAGACTACTTCTACATGCCAACTATTTAGAGTTTACATTTGAAGATATTGTTTATAAAATATATTCTAAACAGAAACTCTTATAGTTTATCGTAAAACACTACTTAAAAATTGTTGGGTTCTCTCTTTTTGTGGATTTTCAATCACTTGCTCTGGACTTCCCAACTCTTCTATCACACCTTTATGAAAAAAAGCAACTTTATCTGATACTTCTCTTGCAAATGCAATCTCATGTGTAACTGTAATCATTGTCATTCCATCATCTCTTAAAAGTCTAAGTGTATCAAGTACTTCACCAACAAGTTCAGGGTCAAGTGCTGATGTTACTTCATCAAAAAGCATATAATCTGGCTTCATAGCTAAAGCTCTTGCTATTGCTAACCTTTGTTGTTGTCCTCCAGACATTCTTGTTGGATATACGTCAAACTTATCTCCAAGACCTACATGTTCTAACTCTTTTTTAGCAATCTCCATAGCTTCTTCTTTTGATTGTTTTAAAACTACTTGAGGAGCAAGAGCAACATTTTCTAAAACTGTAAGATGAGGGAAAGAGTTCCACTGTTGAAAAACCATTCCTAGTTTTTGTCTTAGATTATCCTGATTTGTCTCTTTTGCATGAACATCTATATCATCAACAATAATTTTACCTTGTTGAATATTTTCAATTGCATTGATACAATAAAGTAGTGTTGACTTACCACTTCCACTTCCACCAATAACACTAACAACTTCACCTTTGTTTACATCTAAATCTATCCCTTTTAAAACTTCTAAATCATCAAATGATTTATGTACCCCTTGAATTTTTATCATATTGCCATTTTCCTTTCAACTCTTTTTCCATAAAGTGATAATGGATAAGAAATTATAAAATAAAATATCCCCACACCTATTAATATCTCTAAAGGTTGTTGTGTTCTAGAGATTAACTGTTCTGATGTTCTTAAAAGTTCCATATATCCTATAACAGATACAAGTGCAGAATCTTTTATTACGCTTTGTGCAACTCCTAACCATGAAGTAAAAACAGCTCTCATACCGATTGGTAATCTTACATATCGTATAGTTTGCCAATATGTCATTCCCAAACTTCTGGATGCCGTTATCATTGACTTACTTACACTGTTAAATCCACCTCTAAATACTTCAGACATAAATGCCATAGTATATAAAGATAATACAATAGATCCAGATACAAAGGGATCCAAAGGATAACCCATAACACCTACATAGGTAGTAAATAATATAAGTTGAATAATTAAAGGAACACTTCTTAAAATATCTAAAATTGAACCAATTAACATATTTGTATATTTATTTGATTCTGCTCTAATAAAACCAACAATTACCCCAAGTATTGTCCCTATAACAATAGCAACAACTGAAATATATATTGTATTTAAAACACCAATTAAAATAAAAGGAGCATCACTCCATGCCAATGGTGTAAATAATGAAAATCCCATTATATATCTCCTTTAAAAATTCTTTTTGCAATTAAATCCATAGAGATTAATATAAACTTTGTAATCATATAATACATAACAGCTGCAACTATAAAAAACTCTAAAGTTCTAAAAGATAATGACTGTAACCTTTGTGTTTCACCAGATAGTTCACTCATTCCAACTAAAATACCAAGAGAACTCATCAATACAGACCATACAAATTGATTTGTCATAGGGTGATAAATCTTTCTAAACATTTGAGGCAAAATAACATATCTATATATTTGAAACCTACTCATTCCTAATGATTTAGATGCACTATATTGCGTGTTAGGGATAGATTGAAAACCACCTCTAAATGTTTCTGCTAAATATCCTGCGTTTATAAATATAAGAGAAACAAGTACCGCAACATAAGGACTTAGATGTATACCAAAAGCCCCAAGACCAAAATATGCCATATATATTTGAAAAAGTGCTGGTGTATTTCTAGCTACTTCTATCCAGCTTCCAGATAATATATTTAAAACCTTTGAATTAGACATTTTTCCTAGTGCCAGAAAAACTGCAATAATTATACCTGCAAGCATAGATAAAACAGAAACATGTAATGTAACAAATGCACCATTTAAAAGTTCTGGCATTTTATCAAAAACTATATTCCAATGAAAAACATAATCCATAAATTTCCTTTTATAAATTTTTAATGAGGTCTATTCAGTATAGACCTCTATAAAAAACTTATTTATTATCTCTTAAAGATTGAATTAAATCAGCTGGTACATCACTACCAAAGTGTTTATTATATGCTTTATTCATACCACCGTCTCTAATTTGATGAACTAAAAATAGATTTAAGTATTGAATCCAAGATACTTCACTTCTTTTTGCAATTAAACCAACAACATCATCATAGTTTGGAACATAAGGACCAGCTACAAAATCCTTAAACTCTTTTGCTTGAAGTTTAGTTGCTATATTTGTATTTGTAGAAATCAGTGCATCAATTTTACCTTGGTATAAACCTAAGTAAGCATCATTTTCAGATTTAAATGCTGTATAATTTGATGTTCCCCAACCTTTTTTCTTAGCATAAGCTAAATATTCAGTTTCGTAAGTAGTACCAAGTGCAGCCCCTACTTTTACATTTTTTAAATCTTCGAATGATTTTATATTTTTACTTTCTTTAGAAATAATTTGAAACTTAAAAACAAAGTATGGATATGTAAAACCAACTGATTTTGCTCTTTCAAGTGTATCTGATGTAGAACCAATAACAACATCTGTTTTTCCAGATATTAAAGATGGAATTCTATCTCCCCATGTAAGATTCATAACATTTGTTTTCACTCCAAGTGCTTTACCTAAATCATTACAATAATCAACATCAAAACCTGCTGGTTTGTTATTCTTATCAAAATATCCCATTGGTGGAAAATCTAAAACAACTCCACAATTTAATGTACCAGACTTGATAACATCATCAAGTTTATCAGCATTTGCTGTACTAAACATACCTATTGCTGCAATTGATGCAACAACCAATGATACTTTTTTCATCATTTTCATATTTTTATCCTT
>JAYEPG010000041.1:0-3123 GCA_034723795.1 Campylobacterota bacterium | reverse complement strand
GATTTCACCTTGATATATACATAATGTATGGTTATAACTTGTATAACAGTATAATCAAAAATTCCAAAAGAATAAAAGCTATTTTTTAAGCTTCAAAGTCAAATCTTTATAATCTTTCAAGATAACTTCAAGTTCATTTAAAAATATATCGGGTGCATATACAAGCAAATCTTGTATTTTGAATAATCTATCTTTGGGAACAATATCTAATACTGTTTTATTATCACAAAGTTTTGATTTTAAAAATTCTGCTTCCTCGGATGAAATGGAATCCAAGATGTGTTTTAAGTATATTTTTCTGGCACGACCACTATCATCAAAAAGTAATTGTTCTGGAATATTTAAAACTTCTGCAATATATGGAATAAGTTCTATTTTTAAGGCTACATCACCGCTTAAATAAGCATACATTGCTTTTAATGTTGGAATTTCTCTTGTACTTTTTAACTTAGGTTCTAACTCTATTAGCTTTAAAGAAAATTCTTTTTTATTCATATCTTTTTCTTTAATTAATAGATTAATTTTTTCATACATTTCCATAAGTCAGCCTTTTATAGATATTTTAGATAAATTGCATCTATAAATCTCTGATTATTCTATATTTAAAGTCTATATAACTAGAATTATTCTATAATTAACTGAATTAATTTTAAGGATATTTATTTGCTCTTTAACTCATACGAATTTATCTTCGCATTTCTACCAATCACATTTCTTATATATTTTTATCTAAATTCAAAAAGATTAACAGAATCTAGTAAAGTTTTTTAATATGCTTAAAAAAATAATGTGCAAGCTAAATCCAACTATAGAAAATCTAGAAAAAGAATTATTAAGTCATCGTTTTGATAAAAATAGTGCAGATATTATTATGAACTCTGAAAAAGTTAGTATAAATCAATTGAATAATTATGGTGAAACCTTACTTCATATTTGTCTTAAAAATAATAAACTTAAAGCTTCAAAATGGTTAATAGAAAATGGTATCAATACAAATATAAAAAATAAAGATGGTATAACGGCACAAAGATTAGCAGTAGAAAAAGGTGAAGCTTATATTGTTGATAGTTTAATGCAACATACTAACATGGATATAAATCAAGTAGATAAAAATGGTCGATCACTTTTACAAGATGCTGTAATAATGGGACATGACAAAGTTGCAAAACATCTTATTAAACACTCAATAAATATTAACAATGTTGATAATAACAATAGAAATGTATCTTTTGATGCACTAGCTTATGGCGACAACAATATGATAGATGAGTTACTCACAGATACAAAAATAGATTTGAATATTATTGATATAGAGGGGGAAACAATTTTACATAATAAAAATGTACTAAATAATGATGAGTTAGCTACAAAACTATTAGAAAAAGGTGCCAACCCAACTATATGTGATAAAGATGGAAATAGTTTTCTTGTATATTCAGCACTTAGAGGAAAGGCTGGTGAAGCCATACTTGATACAGCTATTAGATGTGGTTGTGATTTAAATAGTACAGTAACTAATAACAATTCTATTTTAATGGAGGTTATGTTTGCTTTTACAAAAATATCAAAAGCAGAACAAAATCGTAGAAAAGGTTTGAGAAATATTGCTAAAAAACTTTTAGATAATGGTCTAGATATAGATTCAATTAACAATGATGGCGAGACTGTATTGTTCAATACTATAAGAGCAAATGATATTGAGAGTTGTGCTTTTTTATTAGAAAATAAAGTAGATGTAAATCATAAAAATAAAAATCATGAGACTGCATTGTCTATATCAATATTAAAAGGTATCCATAATCTTGATATAATATTATTGCTTTTAGAATATAATGCAAATCCAAATATAAGAGATAATAATAGTAAAACTACTCTAGAAGTATTAAATGAGATTATTTTACATGTACATAATATAAAAGAGATTGCAAATAATGAAATACTGAACCATATAAGTTCTACAGGTAATTATATGACAATTATAAAAGAGATTTTAGCTATTACAAAATATAATTTTAATTTTTTAGATTCTACAGGTAATCCTTTGTTTTTTACACCATTTTTAAATGGAGATATTGCAACTACAAAGTTATATTTAAAATCTGGACTAGATATAAATAGTCATAATAAAGATGGTCATACAGTTTTTTATGAATATGTTATAAATATATTTGATAAGGGTGTGTATATCAATGAATTTAGGGATAATCTTACTTTTTTACTTCTAAACAAAGCAGATGTAAAAGCTACAAATAAACATGGTCAAAATATTTTTATAAAAATTGCACTATCAAAAGAGTGTAATTTAAAATTGTTTAGAAATCTTATTCAGGTTACAAAGTTTAATTATTTTGCAGTTGACAATTTAGGTAGAACTATAATACACTCTTGTGTATGGAGTAATAATATTGAGTTGTTAAATTTAGTTTATGGAGTATGCCGTGATATACAAAATATACCAGATAATTACAATATACTACCTATAACTTATGCAGCACTATTTGGACATAAAGAGATAGTAAAAGAGTTTTTAAGAAGAAAATCTATTATAAGAAGTGGCAAACCTATATCAAAATCTCTAAAAGAGAAGTTTCAACCATTATTAAAAAACTTAGATAATCTTAGTATTGATTGTCACAATAAAGATGATTTAAGACAAATCGAAATACTTCAAAGTGAAGTTAAAAAAAATATGGCTTTGTAAAATAACAATCCTCGGGGCAAAGCCCACTTGCTGAACGCAAGTCTTGTGTTATTGCAAAATCTTACGATTTCACATCACAAGCGAGGTATTTTAACTGAGTAGTTTTTATCAGCGACCTAAAGGTCGGGGAATTAAACCCTCTTTAGATTAATATAAATGTTAAAAATGTTGTAACAACTCAGCCCTAATTAAAAATTTATAAATAATCCAAAATTTTGATTTAAATCAAACATTATCAAAATAAAGATATAATAAATTAAATAAAAGATAAAGGACTTCAAAATGTATGCAGTAGAATTTCAAGCACCTATAGAGAATGGTGTTGTTCATATACCAAAACAATATCAAGAAATACAAGACACAAGAAAAGCAACATTTGTAGTAATGTATGAAAGTGTAAACAATACTATTAAAAAAGATAT
>JAYEPG010000040.1:0-15049 GCA_034723795.1 Campylobacterota bacterium | reverse complement strand
TATTAAATATTACTACAGTTAGATATAGTATAATCTTTTTAAATAGTGATAGTTTTATAAAATTATTTTTTAAATTCATAAAAAACTTTATCATAAATAATTTTATATTTATAGGATAAAGTTGATTTTCTTATGTAGTTTGTTGCAATTGTAAATTTAATATACGCTATCTCTACATCTGTTTGGCATATATGACAAACTGTTCATATTTTTAACGGATTCATTTTTTATAAATATCACCACGAAATCCAATATCATGAATAATAGCTTCTATGATTATCTCATTATTAACTAATGCGTAGCGTTTTTGAATGCGATACCTCTTTGTCTTCTTTTGTCATCTGCTTTAGTAGTGTCTCTATATCTTTTTGTTCTAGCATATCATAAGCTTTTTTTAACAGTTCATACTCTTCTATTGCTACTATTACTGCTTCAGGCTTGTTTCTTCTTATTATTGCAATTTTGTTAAATACATTAGAAGTTACTTTATCAAGATAGTTTCCTAGTGATTTACCAAGCTCTGTTATTCCTACCATTTCATCTTTTGCATAAGTTATCATAGTTTACTCCATACTTAAATATATATTATTATATGTATTTTATCTTAAATTACTTTAAATTCAAAAGTTTATTTAGCCATTATCATATTAAAATAAATTAAAATTCATCAATTATTTATACTATATAGTAATTTCTATATCCATTATAAAAGTTTCATCAGTTTCATCAAATACTATTGAATTTATCTTGACTTCTTCTGTATAAATAGTTATGAAGTTCAGTAGTTTTTTCTTTTGTTTATCAACTATATTTGCATAAATTTTATTATTTTTATATTCAAATGTTTCAAGAGTTATATGTTGTAGTTTTAAATATTTAAATAGTTCTATAGTTTTATTAATATTCTTTAAATTATGTTTATTATAAATCTTTTCTAGTTTAGTAAAATGATTTTTGACTTTAGTACTTTGTGTTAATTTGTTAGTAGTAGAGCTTTTTGAACCACTTGATTTATTATAAATAATATAAAATGATAAAAGTGTTGTAATCACTAAAAACATTATAAAAAATGAGAAGCTTTTATTTTCAATCATTTTATGAAACTCTATATCACTTTTTTTATAGTTATTTAAAAGATATTTTGATTTTAATTGTTTGAGTGTCTCTTTATCTATTTGGATAAAATTATCTATTTTTATGTTATATGTTTGATATACATATATTTTAATATCTTCATTTGATACATTGTCTACATTTTTCATCATTAGAAGTTCTTGATTTTTAAATAATACAAATGTTCCATTGGTTATAAAAATATCTACACTATTAATAGTTTTGTTCTCATCATAATAAGCTAAAAATACAAATGGTTCTAAAATAAATCTATTTGGATTATCACTTTGGAATATCAAAATTTCATAAGATAAAGAGGATTCTAAAAATTTATAATAGTATTTAGTGTTTTTATTTGTGCTAATATTACTATTTAATATTGAAGTTTTTATAAATTCTAATAAGTATTTAGAATCAATCTCTTGAGTAACTTTTTGAGATAATGTTCTAATAGCTTTTGAGTCTATTATACGAACATCATTCTCTTTTTTCATAGTTTAGTCGAAGTTATAACCTAACTCACTAAGTGAATTTTTGTTTTTAGTCCAACCTTTTTTAACAGATACAAATAGTTCAAGATATACTTTCTTTTGAGTAAGTCTCTCTATCTTTTTTCTTGCGTTGTATCCTATTCTTTTGATAGCAACACCACCTTTTCCAATTATCATCCCTTTTTGAGTTGATTTTTCAACAACTATAGTTGCTTTTATAACATCTACATTATCTTTCTCTTCAACTTTGTCAATGATAACATCTGTTTCATATGGAATTTCATCACTAATATTATCAAATACAGATTCTCTTATAAACTCTTTGTATAGTTCCCTTAAATGAGAAGTTGTCATAATCTCTGTATCAAATAATGGTGGTGACTTAGGAAGGTATTTTACAATCTCATTTAAAATATCTTTATAGTCGTGACCTTTTTTAATAGAAACTGTCATTAAAGATTCATATTTATCATCATGTATCTTATACTCTTCAATTTTATTTAAAACTTCATCTTGTGTCACAAAATCTGTTTTTGTTAAAAGTAAAATATGTTTAGTGTTTTTTTTATTTTTAGTTAAAAAATCTTCATAATATTTAAGTTGGTCAGTAACTGGTGCTAAAAATAGAATCAAGTCACAGTCTCCAATAGCTTTTAAAGCCTCTTCAAGCATAAACTTATTTATAAGCTTTTCATTTTCATGGATACCAGGAGTATCGACAAATACTATTTGATCATCGCCATTCATAACAATAACATTTGATCTTTTTCTTGTAGCATTCGCTTTTTGCGAAACCATAGTGATTTTTTCTCCAACTAGCCAGTTTAATAATGAACTTTTTCCAGCATTTGGTCTACCTACAGTTGCTACAAATCCACATTTAGTATCTATCAATTTTCTACCTCTTTTTATATTTAATTGCTTGATTATAGTTAAATTAAAATTAATTGCTTATTATTTGATAATACACTATAATTGCATCATAATAATATCAAGGTAAAATATGACGAAATATGATGTAATAGTAGTTGGTGGTGGACACGCTGGAATAGAAGCTTGTTTGGCATCTGCACGAATGGGTAAAAAAACTTTACTTATAACTATGCTAGTTGAACAAATAGGGGCTGCTAGTTGTAACCCTGCTATTGGAGGTCTTGCAAAAGGACATTTAGTTAGAGAGGTTGACGCTCTTGGTGGACAAATGGGATTATGTACAGATGCTACAGGTATACAATTTAGAGTTTTAAATGGGAGTAAAGGGGCTGCTGTTCAAGGGAGTCGTGCTCAAATAGATATGGATGAGTATAGGATTTATATGAGAAATATCTGTTTAAATACTCCAAATTTAGATGTATATCAAGATGAAGTTTCAAGCTTAATTGTTGAAAATAATATTGTATCAGGTGTAAATACAAAGCTTGGTGAAGTTTTTGGAGCAAAAAAAGTTATCCTTACTACTGGTACTTTTATGAAAGGACTTATTCATATAGGTGAAGCTCAATACCCAGCAGGTCGTGCTTGGGAGCAACCAGCTACAACTATATCTACTCAATTAAGTGAACTAAATTTAAATGTTGGAAGATTAAAAACTGGAACACCAGCAAGGATAAATGTAAACTCAATTGATTTCTCTGTTATGGAAGCACATGGTGGAGATGAGAAACCACACCCTTTTAGTTTTAGAACTGATAAAAAAACTTTTAACCCTACACAACTACCTTGTTATATCACATATACAAACCTTGATACACACGATATAATAAGAACAAACTTTGATAGAGCACCACTATTTACAGGTCAAATAGAGGGGACTGGTCCTAGATATTGTCCAAGTATTGAAGATAAAGTAAATAGATTTGCCGAACGAGATCGTCATCAATTATTTTTAGAGCCTCAAACTATAAATGCAAATGAGTACTATATAAATGGTTTATCTTCATCTTTACCTTTAGATGTTCAAAAAGAGAAAATTCACTCTATAAAAGGTTTAGAAAATGCAAAGATTGTAAGATATGCTTATGCTATTGAGTATGATTATGTAGATCCAACAGAGTTACTACATACACTAGAAACAAAAAAAGTAAAAAACTTATATCTTGCAGGACAGATAAATGCAACAACAGGTTATGAAGAAGCAGCTGCTCAAGGTCTTATGGCAGGTATAAATGCATCTTTATCTATAGATGAAAAAGAACCATTTGTATTAAGACGTGATGAGAGCTATATCGGTGTACTTATTGATGATTTAGTTACTAAAGGGACAAATGAACCATATAGAATGTTTACTAGTCGTGCAGAGTATAGACTACTTTTAAGAGAAGAGTCAGCTGATTTAAGACTTATGGAGTATGGATATAACTTTGGACTTATTGAACAAGAAACATTTGACACTATGAAACATAAACAAAAAACTTTAGAAGATGCTGTTAAATTTATGGAAGATATTTGGTTTACATCAAAAAAAGAGAATCTTGCCTTACTTAATGAGTTAGGTGAAGATAAAATATCTGATAGAATTTTACTTATTGATTTAGTTGGTAGAAATACAATTACAAAAGATAAGTTTGATAGATTAGTTCCAAGTTTAAAAGATACACCTGATTATCTAAAAGAGCAGATAATAATTGAAGCAAAATATTATAGATATATTGCAAAACAAAAAAAACAGATTGAGAAGATGAAGAAACTATTAGATTTAAAAATACCTGATGATTTTCAATATGATGAACTACCAGGTTTATCTTCAGAAGTTATAGAAAAATTAAAAAAGTTTAATCCTCCAACACTATTTAACGCTTCACAAATTAGTGGTGTGACTCCAAGTGCTATTGATATTATACATTTAAATATTGATATGAAAGCAAAGAAGAAATAATATATATGAAAATAGAAGATTTAAATCTTCTATTTTTATTTGTCCTTAGCTCATAATCCCTTTAATCATAAAGAATACACCAGCACTTAATGTAGCAGCAGCAGGTACAGTAATAATCCAAGCAGCAACAATCTTTTTAACTACATCTCTTTTTACATATTTGATTTTTTTGGCAGATTTAAACTCTTTTTTCTCTACTTTAACAAGTTCTTGTTTCTCTTCAATTAATTTATAAAGTTCAACAATTCTTTCATAATTATTTTTAGATTTTTCTTCTATAGCTTCTAGTTTATTAAATTCAACTTGAAGTTTATCTAACTCTTTTTTATCAGCTTTAAATTTTTCTCTTACACTTTCTAAAAACTTTGTTTCACCTCTATCTAAATATTCTCGTAAGAAACCAACCCCAAATACACCACCAACTGCAATATGTGTTGAAGATACAGGAAGACCAAGTTGAGAAGCTATGATAACTGTAATAGCAGCTGCCATAGCAATAGAGAATGCTCTCATTTGATCAAGTTCAGTTATCTCAGAACCAACAGTTTTAATAAGTTTTGGACCATATAAAGCAAGTCCAACAGCTATACCAATAGCACCAACAGATAAAACCCATAAAGGTATCTCAGCTTTTTTAGATATTCCACCACTCATAATTGCATCATTAATAGCAGCTAATGGTCCAATAGCATTTGCAACATCATTTGCACCGTGAGCAAAACTAAGAAGTGCTGCTGCAAATATTAAAGGAATTGTAAATAAACTATTTACACCAACTCTTGTATGTTCTAATTTATCAGCTGCTTTTGCAATCATTGGTTTGATTGTAAAGTATGTTGCAACTGCAAATGCAGCTCCAATAGCAAGTGCTGTTATAAAATCAACTTTAACAATCTTTTTTACACCTTTTAACATTAGGTAAGTTGCAAATGCCATAGCCATAATAGATACTAAGATAGGTACAACTTTTTTTGCACTGCCTATCATATCTTCTTTATATATAATTTTTGACTTTATAAAATATAAAAATGATGCGGCAATTATACCACCAAGAACTGGTGATATTATCCAAGAAGCTGCAATCTTACCCATTGTTCCCCAAGAAACAATAGCAAATCCAGCAGCTGCAATACCAGCTCCCATAACCCCACCAACAATAGAGTGAGTTGTTGAAACTGGAGCTCCTATATATGTTGCAAAGTTTAACCAAACAGCAGCACTAAGTAGTGCTGCTGTCATAGCCCAGATAAATATCTCAGGATTTGCAATCATTGCAGGATCGATAATCCCTTTTTTAATTGTTTTTATAACTTCACCACCAGCAATTAATGCACCAGCACCTTCAAATATAGCTGCAATAACAATCGCCCAAAACATTGTTAATGCATCACTTCCAACAGCAGGACCTACATTGTTTGCAACATCATTTGCACCAATATTCATAGCCATATAAGCTCCAAAAACAGCGCCTATGATTAAAAATGTATTATTTTGAACCTCTCCATGAGTAAGTGATGTCCATACAAATACTATTGCAATAAATACAAATGCTATAGCTAATCTTGAAAATCCACCACTTTGTGTTTGTGGTGTAACTTTTTCCATTGTTTTGATAGTTTTAATATCCATTTTTATAAACCTTTTTATAAATTATGGTGATATTTTATTATTAAGAATGTTATATTATGCTTTTAAAATTGATAAGTATTTATGGGAAAGTAATAGTTTATATGTAAAAAGTATATAAATTATTACTAAAAAATTTTGAAATTTATTTTAATTTCTCTTCTGATGTAGGTTCTTGTTTTTTTATAGAGAAACCTGATCCCTCTTTTTTCTTCTTTTTTAGGTTTAATTCTTTTATATGATCTTTATAATTAATACCTTTTTGTGACATTAAAGCAAATGATTTTGCAATAACAGCAATTGTATTAGGTACTTCACCTTTTTTTTTGTAAGATTGAATATTTTTATCACTAACTTTTATTAAGTTAGCGAATTTAGGTAAAGTTATATCTGCATCAAGTAGGGACTTCTTAAAATCTATAAATGTCATCCTACTGTAGTCCCTCTTTGTTTATCTTGTAGTTGTGTTATAACAGCTTGAAGCTCGATAATTTTAGTTTGTAAGGAGTGGTTCTCTTTACTTAACTCTTTACTTTTTTGGATTAGTTCAGCTTTTTTTGTTTTTTCATCACTTACTATCATATCTTTTTGTCTTGTAAGGTTCATAACCTCTTTTTCATAGTGAGTTACTTGTGAATTTAATGATAATACTTTTTGTTTCTCTTTATTTAATGATGCAATTATAAATTCAGTATCTTTACTATTAACTGAGCCTTGTGTGAGTTTACTATTTTGAGCTTCTAAAACTTTAATCTGTTTAGCTAAGTCAGATTCTTTTGATCTTTGCTCCATAATATTTTTTCTAACTCTTTGCATTGTTTGTTGTTTCTCTAGTTCATTATCTGTTTGGTCAAGACCTATACAGATATATCCTTCAGATTTTCCTGTAGAATTATTTAATGATTGAAGAATAGTCATATTAAGATAAAAAGTATTTTGTGTTTTTGTTTTAAATTTAATCTTACCATTATAAGTATCGTTATTTTCAACAAGCTTTACAATATCGTTATAGTTTGTAACAATAGCATCAGTATGCAGTAATTCACTAATATTCATACTTAATAACTCTTCTTGAGAGTATTCAGACAATTCAGATAATAAATCATTTGCTTCTACAATATTTCCCTCTTCGTTAATATTGAAAATTGAAGCGATATTATTCATAATATCCATATACTGAGAAATCTCTTTCTCTTTTTTCTGAACCATTAATTTATTGTGTTCAATCATACAAAACTTAGATATGTTTTGTAACAGCTCTGTTGTATTAATTGGTTTTAAAGCATAATATGCAATTTTAAGTTTAATAGCTTCCATAAGAAAACTAGACTCACCATGAGCAGTCGTAAAAATAATTGGTATCTCTTCATCAATGGTTCTTATTTCTTTAACCATATCAATACCATTAAGGTTTGGCATATTAATATCACTTACAATAGCATCGATTTTAGATTTTCTCTCTTGTGTGTAGTATTTAAATTGATTTACACCATCGTTACCATCATTACATATTATAACCTCACCGAATATTTTTTTAAATATTCCACTAAGTGAACCACGAATACTTTCATCATCTTCAACATACATTATTGTTAGGGTTTTTAAAAATTCTTTATCAAACATACAATATTATATATTAATATGTATAAATCTAATATTATATATGCAATAATAATGTAAAATATTTTAAACTTTTGAAATGCTTAATTTAAGCTTCTATTAAGCATATCTTCACTATTATTCCGAACTTATTTTTAAGAAAGGATGTATTTCAAATGAAATTTACAAAAAGCTTACATCAAGTTGATGTTAAAAAAGACTGGATTGTAATAGATGCTACAGATAAAATCTTTGGTAGACTTATGACAGAAGTTGCGACAATTTTAAGAGGGAAAAATAAACCTTCATTCACACCAAATATTGATTGTGGAGATAACGTAGTTATTATTAATGCTACTAAAGTAAAATTTACAGGTGCTAAACTTGCAGATAAAAAATACTTTACTCACTCAGGATACTTTGGTTCTACTAAGACTCATAGAATGTCTGATATGTTAGAAAATAGCCCTGAAAAGTTATTTAAACTATCTGCTAGAGGAATGTTACCAAAAACAAAATTAGGTGCTAAACAACTTAAAAACTTAAGAGTTTATGAAGGTGCAGAGCATCCTCATACAGCACAAGTACAAGGATAATTAGATGGCAAAAGTATATGCAACAGGAAGAAGAAAATCAGCTATAGCTAAAGTTTGGCTTGAAGTTGGTAAAGGTGACATTACAGTAAATGGTCAACCTTTAAATGTATGGCTTGGTGGTCACGAAGCTCTTAAAAAAAGAGTTAGACAACCTTTAGAAGTTTCTAAGCAATTAGAATCTGTAAACATTGTAGCTAAAACTTTAGGTGGTGGTTACTCTGCACAAGCTGATGCTTTAAGACACGGTATCTCAAGAGCTTTAGTTGAATATGATGAGCAATTCAGAACTATTCTTAAGCCTCATGGTTTATTAACTAGAGATGCTAGAACAGTTGAGAGAAAAAAGCCAGGAAGAAGAAAAGCGAGAAGATCTCCACAGTTCTCAAAACGTTAATAGTTTTATTACCGTTAGGATCCTTAAACGTTTCCTTGAAAAAGATAATAGATACACTTTATTATTTTACAAGACTAAGGTCTTGGCTGATAAAAAAGCTAAAAAGAGAAATCTTTTTAGCTTTTTTTATGTACAATTCACTATGATTAAAATTTTCTTACAATTACTCTTATTTACAAATTTATTATATTCTTCAACTTTAAACTTATCTATTTCATCAAACCCAAGTAGAATTAATCCTATATTATCTACAGACAGTGCTAGTAGTGAAATATCAGGATGGATATTTAATGGTCTTTTTAAATATGACAAAGATGGAAATGTTGTTGTTGATTTAGCAAAAGATTACAAGTTTAAAGATAATAAAACATTAATAGTAAATCTAAAAGAGAATATAAAATGGCATGATGGTGTAAATCTTACTTCGCAAGATATATTGTTTACATACAATATGATTAATAATCCAAAAATATATACCCCAACAACTTCAAGCTTTACAAAAGTAAAATCTGTAAAAATAATAAATAAATATAGTTTAGAGATAAAATATAGTGAACCTTATTTTAAATCATTAGAGATATGGATGATAGGAATATTACCTTATCATATTCTAAAAGATGAAAAAGATTTAATGACAAGTAAGTTTAATAAAAACCCAATAGGAACAGGTCCATATAAATTAAAAGAGTTAAAAATATCACAGGATATAATTTTAAGTGTAAATAAAAACTATTTTGCAAAAGTTCCAAATATAGAAAAAATACATTATAAATTTGTACCTGATCCTACCACATCATTTTATATGCTAAAACAAAGCGGAGCTTCTTCAGAAAAACAACTTGATATGGGGGGATTGACTCCAATACAAGTTGATAGGCAAATTGATAAAAAGTTTAAAAATGATTTTAATGTATTTGAAAAACAAAGTTTTAGTTATACATATATGGGATTTAATTTAAAAGGTGAAAAATTTAAAAATAAAAAAATTAGAGAGGCTATTAGTTTATCTATAAATAGAGATGAATTAGCAAATATCTTATTTTTTGGTCATGCAAAAGTTTGTAATGGTCCTTTTTTGCCTGGAACATTTGCATTTAATGAAGATGTTAAAACACCAAAACAAAATATAAAAAAAGCTAAAAAGATTTTAAAAGAGGCAGGCTATAATGAAAATAATAAATTTTCATTTGAAGTAATTACAAATGCAAATAATTCTACAAGGGTAAATGCTGCAGAGATTTTACAGTATCAACTATCATTTGCAGGAATAGATATGAAAATAAGAGTTATGGAATGGCAGGCTTTTTTAAATACTATAGTTCATCCTAGAAACTTTGATGCAATTATATTGGGTTGGGGATTGTCTTTAATGCCAGATGCAAAATCAATTTGGCATAGTAGTAGTGATAAAACTGGTGGATTTAATATGGTTGGTTATAAAAATAGTGATGTTGACAAACTTATAGAACAAGGTGAAGTAACTATAAATAAAAAAGAGTTAAGTAAAATATATAAAAAAATATATAAAAAAATAAGTGATGATATTCCATATCTTTTTTTATATATACCAAATAGTATAACAGTAGTAAATAAACAAATAAGAAATGTGAAACCTGCGTTAATAGGAATAACACACAATCAAGAGGAATGGATAAAAGAATGATAAATAAACAAAAAGATATAACAATCTTATTTGATTTAGATGGTACATTAATAGATGGTACTGATGCAATTGTAGGGTGTTTTTATCACTCATTTAAGGAGTTAGAATTTGATTTCTTAGGGACAGATGAAGATATAAAAGTAGAGATTGGTTACCCTCTTGATATTATGTATGGAAATTTAGGAGTAGATAAGAGTAGAGTATGGGATTTTGTTGATAGTTACAAAAAAGAGTATCGAAAAGTATCACAAGAGAAAACTTTTCTTTTGGAAAATGCACTAAAAACAGTAAAATTAGCTTCAAGTTTTGCAAGACTTGGAATAGTAACAACAAAAACGACTGCATATACAATACCACTACTTGAAAATTTTGGGATAATGGGTTATTTTGAAACAATAATAGGAAGACAAGAAGTAGAAAACCCAAAACCACATCCAGAACCTGTACTAAAAGCACTAGAAAATATGGATTTAGTGGCTCATAAAAATATATTTATGATAGGTGATACAAAACTGGACATTATAGCTGCAAATGAAGCAAACATCAGTAGTGTTGCAGTGTTGTGTGGATATGGTAAAGAGGATGATTTAATACAATATACATCTAATATTGTTACCGATTCTTTAGAAGCGGTAAAATTGATACAAAATAAGTATTTCTAAAGCATAATATAAGTTGTAATTGTTTAAAATTGAACCATATAATTATCAAATAATTAATATTATGAAATTTAGATAAAATTTAGGAGACAATATGCTAGAGATTAGATGGCACAGTCGTGCTGGTCAAGGTGCTGTAACTGGTGCTAAAGGTTTAGGTTCAGTAGTTGCTGAAACAGGAAAGCAGGTACAAGCTTTTGCTTTTTATGGTTCAGCAAAAAGAGGGGCGTCAATGACTGCTTACAACAGAATTGATGATAGTGTTATTTTAAATCATGAAAAATATATGCATCCTGATTATGTTTTTGTAATCGATCCAGGTTTAGCATTTACAGATGATATTACACAATACGGTAAAGAGACTACTCAATATATTATTACAACTCACTTATCAAAAGCTGATTTAATAGAGTTGATTCCAGCTCTTCAAGGTATTGAAGATAGAGTATTTGTAGTAGATTGTTTAAAAATTGCTCAAGAGACTATTGGTAGACCAATTCCAAATACACCAGTTCTTGGTGCATTTATGAAAATTAGTGGAATGTTCCCAATTGAAGAGTTTAAAAATGCAATGAAAGCTGTTCTTGCAAAATTACCTCAAAAAATCATCGATGCAAATATGTTGGCTATCCAACGAGCATACGACGAAGTTAAATAGGAGTACAATATGGCACAACATAGTGATGTAACAACAAAATTATATAAAGCTAAAGACCAATTTGAAAATTCAATTTGGGATATGGGTTGGGATGAGCTAGTTCCTGGAGCAGCAGTTTATTCTTTTGAAGGTGATATTGATCATACAGTTGTAAATACACAACCAGAAGATAGAAAAGTAGCTGAAACAAACTCAATGAATAAATATGTAGGTGACTGGAGAGTTGTAAAACCAGTATGGCAAGTTGATTTATGTATTGATTGTCAAAACTGTTGGTTATATTGTCCAGATACATCAATTATCTCTAGAGATAAAGAGATGGTAGGGATTGATTATGATCACTGTAAAGGTTGTGGAATTTGTGTGGAAGTTTGTCCTACAAATCCTAAATCTCTTTTAATGTTTGATGAAAATATGAAAAATGAAGAAGCTTTGGCACAATGGCCAGAGAAAAAAAAGAAAGGTGAATAATCCATGGCACAAAATAAAAAAATAATGGAATTAAATACTGTTGAAGTATGGGATGGAAATCATTCAAATGCACAAGCTTTAAGACAAGCTGGTGTTGATGTTATGTCTGCTTATCCTATTACACCATCAACAGGTACAGTAGAAGGATTTGCAAACTTTCATGCAAATGGTTATGTTGATGGTGAAGTTGTAATTGTTGAATCAGAACATGCTGCTATGTCAGGATGTATTGGTGCTTCAGCTGCTGGTGCAAGAGCTTCAACGGCTACTGCATCTCAAGGTCTTGCTCTTATGATAGAGACATTGTATCAAGCTTCAGGTATGAGAATGCCAATTGTATTATGTCTAATTAACAGAGCATTGGCAGCACCATTAAATGTAAATGGTGACCATAGTGATATGTATATGATGAATCAATCAGGTTGGATATCAATTGACTCTTGTAATCCAGAAGAGGCTTACGATTTAACTTTATGTGCATTTAAAATTGGTGAGCATAAAGATGTAAGACTTCCTGTTGTTGTAAATCAAGATGGTTTCATGACTTCTCATACAGCACAAAATGTTCGTCCTTTAAGTGATGAAGTTGCTGGTGAATTTGTTGGTGAATATTTAGAAGTTAACTCTATGTTAAACTTTGATAAGCCTGTAACACATGGTGTACAAACAGAGTCAGATTGGCATATGGAGCATAAAGCAAAACAAAATGATGCTATGATGAAATCTCCAAAAGTTATACAAGAAGTATTTGACGAGTATGCAAAAGTTTCTGGTAGACAATACAACATGGTAGAATCATATAAGTTGGAAGATGCAGATGTTGTTATAGCTTGTCTTGGAACTACATTTGAAACAGCACAAATTGCTGTTGATAATATGAGAGAAAAAGGTATCAAAGCTGGTATCATTATGCCTAGAGTATTTAGACCAACTAGAGTTGAATTAATGGCAGGTATGTTACAAAATGCAAAAGCTATTGTATGTATGGATAGAGCTGCTCCTGGTGGACAACTTGGACTATTATTCCAAGATATATCATCATCACTAATTAATACACCTGCAAGACCACTTATGAGTGATCTTATTTATGGTCTTGGTGGTAGAGATATGATTGTTGTTGAGCTTGAAGAGATTATCTCAAATGCTCAAGATGAAGTAAATGCTGGAAAACTAAATGGTTCAATTCAAAGATGGGTTGGAGTAAGAGGTCCAGAACTTAAATACTATACTGAAGGAAGATAATTATGAGTTGTAGTTTATTAGGTGGATGTACTCCACCACAAGGAAATAAAGAGATTAAAAACTTAAAATCTTTCTCAACTGCTGCTGAAAGATTTGAGGGTGCTCATGTTTTATGTCCAGGGTGTGCTCACTCTATTATTGTAAGAGAGATATTAAACTGTACAAACGATAACTTAGTTGTTGGAGCTTCTACAGGTTGTCTTGAAGTATGTACAGCTGTATATCCTCATACATCTTGGGATTGTTCTTGGATTCATATTGGTTTTGAAAATGGTTCTACAGCAATTGCTGGTGCTGAAGCTGCAAATAGAGCATTAAGAAACAAAGGTAGAATATCTGCAGATACTCCTGATCCTAAGTTTGTTGCTTTTGGTGGAGATGGTGCTACTTTTGATATTGGTTTCCAATGGATCTCTGGATGTTGTGATAGAGGTCACAATATGATGTATGTTTGTTTAGATAATGAAGTTTATGCAAATACAGGTGGTCAAGCATCTGGTTCTACACCAATTGGTGCAAGTGCAACTACATCTCCTGCTGGAAGTACTAGTTATGGTATGAAGGATAAGAAAAAAGATATGATGGGAATCATGGCTGCAAATGGTGCTTCTTATGTTGCTCAAATTGCTCCAAATAAATGGAAAGATATGGTTAAAAAAATCCAAAAAGGATTTAATAGCGATGGATTTGTATATATAAATGGTATGTCTGCTTGTACAACAGAGTGGAAATTCCCTATTCACCAAACAATTGAAGTATCTGATATGGCTACTGATTCATTAGTATTCCCATTATATGAGATTATTGAAGGTAGAGAATTAAATATCACTTATAGACCAAAGAACATTGTACCTGTAAGAGATTACTTAGGTGTTCAACCAAGATTTAAACACTTATTCAAACCTGAGTATGAATACTTAATTGATCAATGGCAAAAAACTGTTGATGCAGATTGGGAGTATTTACAAAGACGTGAAGAAGCTAGAGTATAGTTTTTGACAATAACACTGCGATAAAAAAGTTTTTCGCTTCAGTCGTTTACCTTTAGTAAACTTCCTTTGCGAGAAAACTCTTTTCTCTTGGTTCTTGACAAAAATGGTTAAAACCCTTGCTATAGATAGTGAGGGTTTTTTTATGCTTAAAAAATGGAGGCTATTATGGGAAAAGAGAAGCTTTTAATCAGTAGTTGTTTTCTTGGTGAAAATGTCAAGTATGATGGTTCAAATAATTGCTTATCAAAAGATATATTAGATAAACTAAAAGAAAAGTATGAGCTTTTTAGTTTTTGTCCTGAAGTTGAAGGTGGTTTACCAACTCCACGAATTCCTTGTGAAATAATTTCCCAAAAACCTTTAAAAATAATCAATAAAAATGGTGAAGATAAAACCATTGAGTTTATAGATGGTGCAAATAAAACACTTGAACTTTGTAAAAAAGAGAGTATTAAAATAGCTTTGCTTAAAGCCAATTCTCCATCATGCTCTAACTCTTTTATATATGATGGTACATTTAAATCAATTAAAATAAAAGAAAATGGTGTAACAACAAAACAACTTAAAGATAATAATATCAATGTATACAATGAGACGGAGATAAAATCTTTAAATATCTAAATAAAATTAATTAAATACTTGATATAATAGAGAGTATATCTAAACTTTA
>JAYEPG010000039.1:0-3181 GCA_034723795.1 Campylobacterota bacterium | reverse complement strand
TATAAATACAAATTCAAAAAACTTAATAAATCCAAAACAACTATATAGTTTAAAAAATAATGAAGATTTAAAATTTATACAAAAAATAGACCTCGAATCAAATAATAATACTGAAAGTTTAAAAAACATCACAACAACAAATATTATAAAAGTTTATTTTGATAAAAAAATATTTGAAAAAGAGTATAAAAAGTGTTAAGAAAAAACTAGCCAAGTAAAAGAAAATAGTTATTTTCAAACAATATTATTGTTTATTAAAAATATTTTTTAAAAGAGATTATTTATATAATCTCTATATCAACTAACTCAATCCCTATACAATCTTTTTTAAATAGTTTTCTTGAAGTAGCATTATCTTCAGCTAATGAAACTAGATCGGCAAAGTCATCTTTGAGTGCTTCAAATTGATATAGTTCTTTTTTTGTCTCTATTTTCAATAAACTATCCATATTTTTAGAAGAAAAGTCAATATTTCTTACACCTTTAGCAAATTCGTTTTTAATAGCTTTTGCAATTTTTTCATTTGAAAGTATTTGTTCTAGTGTAATCTCTAAGTTAAAGTCAGACTTACATAGTATTTTATAAGTTACCATTATTTTACCATCCATGATATGTTATCCTTTTGTAGTATATATAATATTGTAACAAAAAAAAACGAACTATACAAAAAACATTACATTTTGTAATGTAATTTTATTTATTTTGTAGGTAGATTTATAATAAACTCTGCCCCAGTATATTTGTCATCTTTATATTCATAATCACAATTATTAACTTCAATAGTTCCACCCATACCATCAACAATTAGATTATAAGTCATATGAAGTCCTAGTCCTGTACCTTGTGATTGGTGTTTTGTTGTAAAGTATGGCTCAAATATTTTTGTGATAATATCTTTTGGTACTCCACCACCATTATCTTTTATTTTTATAATTGCTTTCTCTTTTTTTGTAAAAGTTGATATAAATATTAACTTTTCTTCAATCTTTTTTTCTACTAATATATCTTTAGAATTATTAAAAATATTTATTAGAGATTGAGTTAGTTCATTTTGGAAGCCATTTATTTTTATAGTTTCATCTAAGTTAAGTATTATTTTTATGTTATTTGATTTAATTGAGCCATCAACTAAATTTAAAAAGCTATCAATCTCATCTTTTAAAACAAATGTATTTTTAGTCATATCACCTTTAATAAAGTTTTTAAAGTCATCAATTGTTTTTGATAAATATTGTGCATTATTATTTATAGAATCACATAATTCATAAAACTCTTTATCACTTAACATATCAAATTCTTTTTGTAGTTTCATACCTGTAGATGCTGTAGCAATTACAGATAATGGTTGTCTCCATTGATGAGCAATATTACCTATCATCTCCCCCATACTTACCATTTTTGATTGTTCTATTATTTTTAAGTT
The DNA here is from genome assembly GCA_034723795.1 of Campylobacterota bacterium. Lineage (GTDB taxonomy): Bacteria > Campylobacterota > Campylobacteria > Campylobacterales > Arcobacteraceae > JAIOSF01. Next base: position 1,758 of record JAYEPG010000039.1, on the reverse strand, counting down.
TGCATTTTTTATATCATCAATATCAATATGAAACCCAAAAAATTTATTTTTATAAAGTGCTCCAGAGGCATTTACCCAGGTAAATATTCCATCTTTATGTAAAACTCTAAATTCAACATTGTATTTTTTTATTTTTCCATTTAAAAAATCATCAACTGCTTTAAATACACTATCTAAATCTTCTTTATGGATTATTTTATTTATTGTTTTTTCAGTTGTAATTGATAAAAAATCTTTTTTTTCATATCCCAAAAACTCAAACCATCCATTAGAAAAATAGACTTTATTTGTATCTAAATCAATCTCCCAAAAACCTGCCAATGCATTATCTGTTGCAAAAGTAAATTTATTTGCAATTTCTGAAATCTCTTTTGTCTGTTTTTCAATTTCATTTTTTAATTTTGCCTCATTATTGTTTTTTTCAAATATAAGTTCATCTTGTATTTTGATTTTTTCTAAATTTAAAGAACGATATTTACTTGCTAGTAAAAGAGTGAAAAATATTATCTCTATTAAGGCACCAGCTAAAAATGAGTGTCTAGTAAAACCAGAATAATTTAAAAATGTATTAAATGTAGCAATCATAAGCCCCATAAGAGGTGCATATATCAAAAGAGCTATTAAATAATATTTAACAGTTGTAACACCTTTTAAAAATATTTTAAATACAGCAAAAAACAAAATCATAAAAAATAGTGCAGAATATATGTTAAATAATACACTTGAATAAGCTATGTTGTTATATATAAGTAATGCAAAAAGTATAAATACTATTGCAGAGAACATAAAAAATTTATGTACTAAAGGGAGTTGATTTTTTAAATCTAAAAACTTATTTGAAAAAAGAAGTAAAAACAATATAACAAAAGCACCAACTACATGTAAGCCTTCATTCCAACCATCAAATCCAAGTATAAGATATGAGCCACTATGCATATTACTAAATATAACAGAAGCTATAACATATAAAATATAGTACATATATGTGTTATCTTTAGTTAAAAAATAGCTATATATATTTAACATAACTATTGTGATTAAAATAAAAGCAAAAATGATATAAATATCTGTTGTTGTTATTTTTGAAGGATTGTAGTACTCTTCATTTGTAACTATCTCAAATCTACCTATTTGACTTGCTATTGTTTTAGCTTTGATATAAAAAACTTTTGTAGTTTGTTTATCTATATGTATATTAAATGTTGGGTTTACATCTTTTATTGAACGCTTATTTAATGAAATATCCAATCCATTTAAATCTTCTATAAATACACCATCTTTTTTATAATATAAGTTGAACTCTTTCCAAATAGCTTCACTAAATGTTAATATATAGTTTTGTTTATCGCTAAGATTTTCAATCTCTATTTTAAACCAAGTCTAACTATCTTTATAGTCAAAGGTAAAGCTATTTGATGTTGTTTTATTAAACTTGTGTTGTTCTATATTTTTAATTGATAAATCATTGTTTTTATCGTAATGGTATTGTATAGAAAAGTTATCATATCTATTTTTATGATTATCAATCACTACACTAGCTATTGTAAAGTTATAAAAAAATGTTAAAATTATTAAAATCCGAATACTCAAACGTCACCTTTATATAGTTGATTTGATATTTTATCAAATTAATATTAAGAGTAAAATTTATTTAATTGGTAGATTTATAATAAACTCTGCTCCAGTATAATTATTACTTTTATATTCATAATCACAACTATTAACCTCAATAGTTCCATCCATACCATTTACTATTCT
>JAYEPG010000038.1:2493-15276 GCA_034723795.1 Campylobacterota bacterium | reverse complement strand
ACTTTAATAAAAATATAGATATAATATGTTCAAATAATTTAATTTTGAGGCATCTTGTGAATATATATATTTATGGTAGTGACGCATTTAAACATAAAATCCATACTGTTTTAGATCATGGTAATATTAGATTTAAAATTGAAGATGGTAAAGTTATAACAATATACAATCTATCAGAGTTAAAGAACTTTATCAAAGAAGATCCACATCAAATATTTCTAATTGATCAAGATAAAATAATTGAAGAAGATTTTATAACTAAATATTTAAAATTTCTAATACCAAAAGATGGAATTGAAAAAAAGTTTTTAGATCAGTATGGTGTTGGTGATATTAGCTTTAGAAGCTATAATGATTTGATAGTATATTTAGAAAAAAGGCTTGAGTCATCTGTAAAAACAAGACCAAAAGCTCATGAGATAACATCTATTGATGATATGTTTGATGTTTTCGAAGATGAAATTAAAACAGAAGAAAAAGATATTACTGATGTTACTATTGATGAGCCAAAGAAAGATTAAGGAGTTGAGATGAGTGAAGATTTTACACAATTAGACGAATTAGTAGAATCTGATGTAAGAGAAGCATTGGGTGAACCTGCTTTAGAGCAGGAGTCTGAAACTGAAATTCTTAATGTTCCTGAAGAGTTAATGGATGAAGTTATAGAACCAGAAAATGTAGAAACTCCAGATGAAATTGAAACTAATGCTTCTTTAGAAGAGAGTGACGGCGAAGTTTTAGAAGATATTGGAGATATTGATATACTCCCTATGGCTGAAATAGAATCTGCCTTAGATGATGAAGATGAAGAGCCATTAGATACAACTATCAATAGTGTTAATACATCAGATTTAGCTTCATTGTTAAGTCAGTTATTAAATAATAAAACAATAGAAATAACAATAAAAATAAAAGATTAAATATGGATTTAATGGCAATATCACAAAATACTGTAAAAATAATACTTCTTTTAGGTCTTCCATCTCTTATAGTTAGTATGGTTATTGGTTTGATTATTAGTATATTTCAAGCTGTAACTCAAATTAGTGATGCATCACTATCTTTTGTACCAAAAATGATTATTGTTTCTGTATTTATAGTATTTTCCTTGCCTTGGATAGGTGATCATATTGAACAATATACATTTGAGCTTTGGGATTTGATAATTTTATTTGGTAAAGAATAATGATAGATCAATTATATAAACTAAAACAACAACAAATAAATCAGCAAGTTTTATTAAAGCAACAAGCATTATCAAAAATTAATGATATTGATGATGAGTTACTTTTGACAAATAAAAAACTACATACTACCTCTGTTGATATTATGGGTGCGATTTCAGACTTTAGAGTACTAGAAATTCATAAAGATACAATGAAAGAGCATATAGTAAAATTATCTCAAAATAAAGAACATTTAAAAAAGCAAATAGAACATTATGATAGTATTATAATAAATTTAAATAAAGAGAGCGAGCAATTTAATTATATATTGCAAGAGATGAAACGTGATAAACTAAAAGAGATTGAGAAACAAGAAGAGATAGTAGCTGCTGAGTATATGCAAGCTAAATTTATTAAACAGAAGATGGATTCAAATGTTATTTAAAATATTTACTTTTTTATTTATATGTTCAACTTTATTAACAGCTGCAATAATGGAAGAGGGTAGTTTGTTTAAAGAGAAGCAAGAACTTATGGAGATAAAAGATGAACTTAATGAGTTTTATGAGGCTAAAGAGTTAGACTATCAACGTTCAAAAGCTGAACTTGAAGCTATGCAAAAAGATATAAAAATTGAAGAGTTAAGTATACGAACACTTCGTGATGAAAATCAAAAAATATTAGATGAGATTAAAAGAGTAATTAGTACAAAATCTATGACAATGTATGACAAAATGAAGTTAGGTGTTGTTGTGAATATTTTTAATGAAATGATTAAAAATGGCGAGATTAATGAAGTATTTGATATTATGATAAGGTTAAAAGAGAAAAGAGTGATGAAAATATTGAAAAAGTTTGATACAAAGACTTCTACAATATTAATGAAAAAAATGAGAATTAAAAAAGAAGAAGACGAAAAAAAAACTAATAAGGAAGAGTAATGGCAGATGAAGCAGAAGTAAAAGAAGAAAAAAAAGGTGGCGGGAATGGTATGATGATTGTACTGATTGTACTAATCGTTGTATTACTAGCTGCAGTTGGTGCAATTGGTTACTTTTTATACTCAAAAGGTATGTTTGACCCAGAAGCAGCGCCTGGTGCAAAAGTTGAGCAAAAACAAGAGGTTGTAGCAGAAGATGATAGTGAAGAAAAGTTTCAAGCAAAAGTTGATAGTTTGGTACTTAATATTACTGATGCTAAAGGTAGAGCAAAGTTAATGAAGCTTTCGTTTACGATGAAAACAACAGAGCCTACAATTGAACAAATTGTTGAACTTAATAAAGCAGAGATTATTGATGCTGTTATTAGGCAAGTAAGTGCAAGAAGTAGTGAAGAACTTTTAACAGTAGGTGGAAAAGCTATGTTAAAAGAAGAGATGATAGAAGAGATCAACAATATATTAAATGATGCAACAAGTGAAGAGGATGTAAAAAGAGATAGTGTAAAAGATATCTTTTTTACATCATTTGTAATTAAATAATATAGACTAAAAAAGGTGGGGTATAGATGATTGTTATAATAAAAGGAAAAGATAGAAATCGGCTTATTATTAAAGCATTGTCTATGCTTTCTCTGTTAGGTATGTTTTATCTATACTATGGACATATGAGTAGTAAATTTCAAGAGCAAAATGAACAACTTGTAACTAAATTAAATATAAAAACAGAAAATAAAAAACAAGACTTATCTAAAAATATAGAAAAACTAATATATAAAGAGGCAGTTGTAGTAGTTGATCTTTTAAATCAAAAACATATAGAATCTATATCTGTAGTAGAAGATAAATTACTAATAGTATGTGACTATAACACAAATATTGAACCAGTTCTTATAAGATATGGAATAAATGCCTTAGTAAAAAGTACATCTAAAAATATAAAAATAGCACTAGATATAAATACTATCGTAGGAAATAAATATGAATCTTAAAATTATAATATCAATAATATTAATAATAAACTTTGTAGGGTGTACTAAAAAAGAAAAACTTAAAATGGATACTCCCCCCAAAATGCAAGCTATAAAAAAAGTAGAACCTATAGTAAAAAATAAAGGATCACTTTATTCAAGAAGAGGGGCATCTTTATTTGCGGATAAAAAAGATTTACAGCGTGGTGATATTATTCAAGTTTTAATTAATGAGTCATTGCAAAATACATCAAGTTCAAAACGTGATACTAGTAAAGAAAATAGTACAGGAATTAATGGTGGATTGGTTACTAAGCTTGGTGCAGTCGGTGGAACACCTGTAGCATCTAGCACAAGTGCTAATGGAATACTTGGTATTGGTTTAAGTGGAGGATCAAATAATACATTCTCTGGTTCTGCAAAGTCAAGTGATGATGAAGAGTTTGTGACAAGTGTATCTGCAATAATTGAGCAAACTTATCAAAATGGTAACTACTTTATTAAAGGTACAAAACAGTTGTTAATCAATGGGCAAAAACAGTTTATAATGATTAGTGGAATAGTTAGACCATATGATATAGAAACAGATAATACAGTTAAATCTAATAGAATAGCAAATTTAAAAATATTATTTGGTAAAGAGGGTTCAGATGCTGATTCATTAGAAAAACCATGGGGAAGTGAATTTATAGAATCTATATCACCTTTTTAATCTAAAATTAAGAATTGTAATACTAAAATAAACAATATAGGGGTATATTATGTTAGATATATTAAATGTAGCACAAACAGGACTTCAAGCATCACAAACTCAAGTTGAAGGTGTTATGAACAACTTAGCAAATGAGAATACAGATGGATATAAGAGTCGTGTTGTTAATGTTTCAGAATTAGAACATCTAGATTCAAGAATAACGGGACGTGGTGTTATTGTAGATAGTGTTAGTAGAGTTACGAATGTTTATATGTACCAAAATTTGGTAGAGGAAGAGAGTAAATTAAGTTCTTTAACTGAATTAGATGTAATGTTAAATGATATAGAGTCAATTTTTCATGAAACTGATGATAGTGGTTTATCAGCGGATTTAAATCGGTATTTACAATCTATAGAAAACTTACGTACAAGCCCACAAAATGAGATATATAAAGATGATTTAAAAAATAACGCTAGTATAGTTGTAGAAGATTTAAAAAAATTATATGAAGCTATTGAACAAAGGGAAACTGCTACTTTACATAGAGCTGAAGACACTGTTGAAGAGATTAATAATATTTTAAGAAGCATAGGAGATGTTAGTCAGGAGATAGTAGATTCCGTAGAAACTCCAAATGATTTACTTGATAGACGTGATGCTTTAGAAAAACAGCTAGCTAACTATATAGATGTTGAAATATTTAGAGAAGATAGTTATGAACTTAAAATTGGAGGGGTTACTGCAGTAAGATTTGATACAAATGTACATGCTTTAAATTTAGTTGAAGAGTATTCCCCTCAAATTGATAAATATATTGTTGAAGGTAGTTTACCTTATGAGAGTTCTATTATAGACCCATTAACATGGAATGATAACAATATAGTTGCTGAAAAACAAACAATATCTGTATCTGGTGCAGCTACTGGTCAGATCCGTTTTTTAGGAACAGATGTTGCTAGTGCAGATGGAACAGTTGGACATCAAACCCCAGATGAGATTGTTGATGATATTATAGCCGATAAAGCAACTATAATTGCAAACTGGAATACTGCAAATCCTACAAGAGAAATTGATGATATTATAGAATCATCAAATACAGAGTTAACAATAATATATAAAAATACAGAAGATAATGTTTCAAATATTTCTCAAGCATCAAGTAGCAGTATAGATTTTACACAAAGTGTTGAAACGGTAAAAGGTTTAGTTGATAGTGTTACATATATGTTGAATAATGAAGTAGCAATAAAAGTAAATTATGGAGAAGATGTAGATTTAGATGGAGATGGTTTAGTTGATGATACTGTAGATGAGACAAATATAGTAAGATCAATAATTTCAAAAATAAACACTAATACAGAAACGTTGGGAAAAATAACAGCTTATAATGGAATGTATGAATTAGATATAAATGGAAATAAAATTTTAACATCAGATCCAGCACATTCCGACTATGTAAACCCAGATAAAGATAGATACTTGGTAATTGAGTCTACAATAGATGGTGAAAAAGGTAAATTTGTTGGTGAAATACTAGTGGGAGATGGTGACAATTTAGATAGTGATGGTACTGTTGTAGATTATCATGTTGAAATAAATAGTACATTAAGTAAAAAAGGTCTTGATGATATACACTTAGAGATATTTGATGAAGAAATATATCTTAAAGGCGGTATATTAAAGCCTATGATTGATAATATTAAAACTGAGTCAGGTTTAAATGATTTTACTGATTATAAGGAAAAGCTAGATATGTTTGCAAAAACATTATCTGATATATCAGCTACTTATATCGAAAATGAAGATCAAACGTATGTATATGGAACTAATAACTCTGAAGTACATATAAATAGTGATACTAAAATTAGTATTGGACTATTTACAGGTGCAAATGTAGAATCGCTTACCTTTCACGATAGTATGGTAAATACATTAACACAAGAAAAGCTTGATTATTTAGCATCAATACAATGGAAAGATGATATTGATTTTGATGGAACTGGGGAAAATAATACATCATTTTCAAAGTTTTATCAAACAATTAGAGTAGATTTAGCTGATGATAGAGAAAGTATTATTTTTAAAAAGGAATCTCAATCAGCAGTGACAGAGTCAATGACTAATACCTATGAAAAGTTGACAAAAGTTGATAAAGACAAAGAGATGGTAGAGCTAATTAAATTCCAAGCAGCATATGAAGCAAATGCCAAAATGATTACTGTCGTAGACGAAATGTTAGCGACACTTCTTGGAATGAAAAGATAATTTAATATAAAGGAGATATTATGGCAGAGATAACAAGTACAGCACCTACTTATGATTATAGTATGATTGGTAGTGTTGGTGGGGAAGCAGCACAATCAGTAAATGGTGATATGATTAATAAAATCAGAGCAGCAGAAGAAAAGTCACTTATAAATCCAATAACAGAAGATATAGATAATATATCTATAGAAACGGAAAAGCTTCAAGAGATAAAAGATAAAGCGTTAGAGTTTCAAGACGTAGTGAGTTATTTTGACCTTTATAATGATGAAAATGTTTTTAATCAGTTTTTATTTGATACAACAGGAAGTTCTGCAGTTTTTGATGCTGTTAATATGTCTGCTTTAGAAGAAGGAACAGTGACTATTGACATAACACAACTAGCACAAAGAGATGTATATCAATCTGATACAATAGCAGAAGTAGATAAAGATAATGATTTAAATATTGGTAATCTAAGTATACAAATTGGAACAGCTACAGCAATAGAGTTTGATACTACTGATAAGACGATATCTGAATTATCTGCAGAAATTAATAATACAGAAGGCTTAACTTCATCTCTTGAACAAGTAGGAACAGATACGTATAGATTAGTTATTAAAAGTAGTGACTCTGGTGTAGATAGTGCTTTAACTATAACTGGGGGTGCTAGTGATGATTTAGGTTATACAACGGATGGAACTACAGTAAAAGCAGAAAATCATACTTTAACTTCACAAAACTTACAAGCAACAATTGATGGTATAGACTATGATGTTTCTTCTGATAGTATAACAACACAGGGTAGTTTAGAGATTAAAGGTATTGAATTAGGTGTATCTAGTATTACAATATCAAAAGATGTTAGTGCAGTAACTGTTGCAGCAGAAACTATGGTTACAAAATATAATGAATTACAAGAGATGTTAAATGAAGAGATATACTCGGATGAAGCTGGAGTTGAAGATAAAAGTATGCTTAGAGATATACTTTCTGATTTAAAGTCTATGTTATTTGCTAATTATGGAGCACAAACACCAACATATGATAATACAGTAAAAGATGAATATGGTGATGTGGTTAAAGAGCATTCAAATGTAACTAATAATGAAATGAATCTATTTGTTTTAGGATTTGAACTTGATAAGTCAGGTAACTTAGCTATTGATACAGATATTTTTAATGGCATAATAAATGGTGAAGATGATAATTATGATTTGGATGATTTACAAAATATATTTACAGGACAGTATACAAATAAAGGTGTTGGTGTACAATTAAAAGAGTATCTAGATGCTTTAGATGGATATGATGGTACTTTTTATAACTATGATATAGATATGATATCAAAAAAAGATGACCTAGAAAAAGAAAAAGAAGATGAGTTAGAAAGACTTGATACAAAATATGGAATTATGGCAGAACAATTTTCAGCATATAGTGCAATAATAGGACAAATGGAAGCACAATTTAATGGTCTTAAGATGATGATTGAACAATCTACGTCTGGTAACTAATTTAAAAGTGCAAAATACTTAATATTCTTTAAGTATTTATATAATATAATCTATTTTATAAAAATAATGGAGAATTAAATGGGAATAGATGTATATAACCAGCAGGCAGCAACAACTGAAGATCCTTATATGTTGATACTAAAACTTTATGAAGGATTACTTAAATATCTTTCATTTGTTGAGGGAGCTATGGAGTCTGATGAGATAGAAGTGAAGTTTGAATATATAAATAAATCTATTGCTATTTTTGATGAGTTAAGAAATATTCTTGATTTTGATGGTGGAGATGTAGCTTATTATTTAGATGGTTTATATCTATATCAGATTGAGACACTATTTAGTGCAGGTATTGACAATAATTTGACTGCAATTGCACAAGTTAAAAAAGTTGTAAAAGGTCTTATAGAAGCATGGAAAGAAGAAACAGGTCTTTAGAGGCATTAGATAAGTTACAATATATTGATGCCCTTGACAATGAAGATAGGGCAGTTCAACTTGCAACTTGGGTTAACAAGTATTTAGAAAATGAGTCGATAGAAGATTTTGATTTAGAATATAATGATTTAAAAAAACTTTCAGAGCTTTTTTATAAAAATATTAATTTTTTAAAACAACATCGTAAAGATGTAAAGCATCAGCTTGATTCTCATCATAAAATAAAACAATTTTTACACTAACGATTATCTAAAGTAGGTGCTTTAGTCACCTACCAAATTAACATTGCAATTCCAGATGTCATAAATATTGCAATAGTATTAAATAAAATTCCAAATTTTGCCATATCTTTTATAGTTAAAACTTTACTACTCATAGCAATTGCATTGGGTGGTGTTGCAATTGGGAGCATAAAAGCATAACTAGCACAAATTGTGGCAACCATCAATATAATATTAGTATCTATACTTGAAGCTTGTCCTAAAGAGAATATAATAGGTAAAGCTATTGATATTAAAGCTGTATTACTAGTAACTTCAGTAGTAAAAGTGATAAGAGCAGCTACTATTAGTATTAATAATAGTGGAGGTAGCTGCGTAAGTGCTAAAAGCATTTGAGATATAGAATGTGCTAATCCTGTATGGCTAAATGCAGCAGCAATAGAAAAACCAGCACCAAAAAGAAATATAATCTCATAAGGTATCTTTTTTGTATCATCCCATTCTAGAAAACCAACTTTTGGTAATAGCATAGCTAAACCAAAAGATAGTAATATACCAGCTTCACTTAATTTTATAAATGAGTTTACAAATAAAACAACAACTAAAAATAATAAAATATTTTTTAATCTTTTTTGTTCACTATTTAATAATGTTTTTGTTTCCATACTTTTCTCAATCTTAAGATCACTTACACCTAGAGATAACACATATGATACTATTACAAGCATTATAGCAGCTAATGGAATAGTTTTTAACATCCATGTAAAGAAAGTCAATGCTTCAATATTGTTATCTTGTAAAAATCCCATTAAAATAAGGTTTGGCGGTGTCCCTATTGGTGTGATTATACCACCCACACTTGCACCATAAGCAACAGCTAACACTAGTCGTATCTTTAGTTTTTTTATATCTGTAAGAAACAAAGCTATAGGCATAAGCAATAGAGCAGTTGTGGTATTAGATAAAAGTGAACTAAGCAGTGCTGATGTGATACTTAATGCGAAAATAACACCTCTAGAACTTGGTGGAAATATAGCTAGTAGTTTATTTGCAATCACTTTATGTAATCCAATTTTTTCAACAGCAATAGCTAGCATAAAACCACCTAAGAATAAGAATATTATAGATTTAGAATAGTTTATAGTTGTTGCATTTGTAGCCATAATATCCAAAGATGGAAATAAAATAATTGGAAATAATGAAACAGCACCCAAAGGTAATGCTTCATTTGTCCACATAGCAACTAGAAAAACTACAGAGCCAATTAGTCTAGCTTGTATCTCATCAAATATATAACCTGCACCAACATATGCTAATAATGCTAATGCAACAGAGATTAAAATATTTTTATATGAAGGGTTCATTAGTAATTTAACCCTACTGCATCTCGAATGATTTTAAGTTTTTCTTGTGCTACTTTTCTTGCCTTTAAAGCACCATGCTTAAGTATCTCTTTTACCTCTTCTGGGTTATTCATATAGTGTTCTCTTCTTTGAGTATATGGTTCAAAATGTTCATTGATTTTATCTAATAAAGCTAATTTAAAATGACCATATCCTTCCCCTGGTGTCTTATATCGTTCTTGAAGATTCTTTAGTTCTTCTTCATTCATAAATAGTTCACAAAGTTTATATACATTACAAGTTGCATACTCTTTTACTTCATGTAACTCTTTAGAATCAGTAACAACTTTCATAACTTGTTTTTTAAGACCTTTTTTAGTTCCAAACATATCAATAGTATTTCCATAACTTTTTGACATTTTGGCACCATCAACACCTGGAACACTTTGAACATTTTCATCAACCTTAGATAGTGGCATTGTTAAAATTTCACCATAAGTGTTATTAAATGTATTTGCAATATCTCTAGCCATCTCTACGTGTTGAATTTGATCTTTACCAACTGGCACAATATTTGAATCAAAAAGTAAAATATCAGCTGCCATTAAAACAGGATAAGAGAATAAGCCATGATTTGATGCAATTCCTTTTGCTGTTTTATCTTTATAGCTATGTGCACGTTCAAGAAGTCCCATTGGAGTATGATTTGATAAAATCCAATAAAGTTCTAATACTTCAGGAACATCACTTTGTACCCAAAATGTTGATTTTTCTGGATCCATTCCAAGTGCTAAAAAATTTACTGCAGCTTCAAATATATTTTTTTGCAGAAACTCTTTATCTTTAACAGAAGTTAGAGCGTGATAAGATGCTATAAATGCAAATAACTCTTTACTTCCTGAGCCGTCATCTTGAGATTCAATCATCTTTTTTATCATTCCAAAATAATTACCTATATGTATAGTACCTGATGGTTGTATTCCTGATAGTATTCGCAAAAATTAATCCTTAGTTATTTTCTGATATAATAGCACACTTCGACTTATGTCGCATTGATTTATAAAAAAATATAGAGGTTTAGATGAAACAGTTTTTTAGGTATATATTTGTTGGAACATTAGCTTTAATACCATTAATTATTGTTGTTCAGCTTGTATTTTGGGTAAAAACATTAAGTGTTAATTTATTTGATTTTGTTTCATCCTATACAAATGATAGTTTATTTACTGTTGGACTATTTGTAGTTACTATTGTCATTTTAGCTGCTGTAGGTTCATCAATTGAAAGGGTAGGTAAATCTTTTGTTGTTTCTATTATTGATAGAATACTAGAAAAAGTTCCAGCAATTGGAACAATATATTCAATTATTAAAAAAATAACAGCACTATTTACACCTAATAATAAAGATGAAAAAAAAGAGGTTGTATTAGTTGAGTATCCTAAAGATGATTTATGGGTACCAGCATATGTTTTAAGTAAACATGAAAATGTTTTAGTACTATTTGTACCTACAAGTCCAAACCCTACAAGTGGATATACTGTAATAGTTGATAAAAGTAAAATAAAAACAACAACATTTACGGTTGCAGAAGCTAGTCAATTTATAGTTAGCATGGGTGCAGATTTTATAAAAAAAGATGAAATCTCAGAAATAATAAAAAAAACAATAAAATAGGAATATATAGATGATAGATATAAAACTTTTACAAAAAGATTTTGATACAGTTAGTATTGCATTACAAAAAAAAGGTGTTACAAATGAAACACTAGAAGGTTTAAAAGTTCAAGTTGAAGATGCCAAATCAAAAAGAAAAGATATGGAATCAGCACAAGCTGAGCAAAAAGTTTTATCACAACAGTTTGGAACATATAAAAAAGAGGGTAAAGATATAGCCCCTTTACAAGAGCAAATTGGTGTATTAAAAGCAAAAAAACAACAACTTGAAGATGAAGTAAGAGATATAGAAGCTGCAATGCAACATATAGCTATGGGTATACCAAATCTACCAGATGATTGTGTACCTATTGGTGCTGACGAAAATGAGAATGTTGTATTATCAACAGTAGGTGAAAAGCCAACATTTAATTTTGAGCCTAAAGAGCATTGGGAACTTGGCGAAAACAATGGAATGATTGATTTTACAAGAGGTGTAAAGTTAGCAAAAAGTAGATTTGCAGCACTAAAAGGTATTGGTGCTAGGTTAGAGCGAGCTTTAATAAATTACTTCTTGGATTTTAATCGTGAACGAGGTTTTGAAGAGTGGTATGTCCCTTTTATGGCAAATACAAATGCACTTGAAGGGACTGGTCAGTTACCAAAGTTTGGAGATGACTTATTTAAAATAGAAGGTGAAGATCTTTATCTTATCCCTACAGCAGAGGTTTGTTTAACAAATCTTTATAATGATGAGATAGTTGATAAAGAAGAGTTACCTATGTTACTTACATCATATACTCCTTGTTTTAGAAAAGAAGCGGGAAGTGCAGGTAGAGATACAAGAGGTATGATAAGACAACATCAGTTTGATAAAGTTGAGATGGTAGCTATTACTACACCTGAACAGTCAGTTGAAATATTTGAAAAAATGGTAGATTGCGCTAGTGATTTACTTACTTCACTTGGTTTACCTCACCAAAGAGTTCAACTTTGTACTGGTGACCTTGGTTTTAGTGCAGCTACAACTATAGATTTAGAAGTATGGTTACCTGGACAAAATACATATAGAGAGATTTCATCTATATCTAATACAAGGGAGTTTCAAGCTAGACGTGCAAAAATAAGATATAAAGATGGAAAGAAAAATATTCTTTGTCATACTTTAAATGGTTCAAGTTTAGCAGTTGGAAGAACTATGGTTGCCATTATGGAAAACTATCAGAATGAGGATGGAACTATCACTATTCCTGATGTTCTGAAAAAATATATGTAAGGGGTTTGAAGCAACTTTGAATAGTTGTTTCTTATAAATTATGATAAAAAAAACAATAAAAACATTTTTGAAAATATTTTTTTCTATTTTTTTCTTAATAACGAAAAAGGTATTTATAAGAGAAAATAGAATGCCACACAAAACAATGGATAGTTTTGCCAATAAACTACACTCTATTTTTATATATACTTCTTTTAGTATACTTTACATATCATGGTTTGATATAGAGATAAACTCTTTTTCTCTAAATTCAATAATATATACATTGCTATTTCTTCAGATAGTTATAATCACAAGATATTTTAATCAAAAAATGTTAGA
>JAYEPG010000038.1:0-2393 GCA_034723795.1 Campylobacterota bacterium | reverse complement strand
AGAACTCATTCACCTGAACTTTTTGGATATTTAACAAGTGGATTAAATAAAGCTGGATGTAAAGTTCTTGGTATGGGTATGGTAGCAACTGGTGTTAATTATTTTGCTTCATATCAAGAGTTTGATGGTATAAAACCTAATGCTAGTGTAATGATAACTGGTAGTCATAATCCATCAAATTACAATGGTTTTAAAATAGCTATAGAGCATAAACCTTTTTTTGCTGATGATATTTATAGTTTGGGTGACACAATTATTGAAAATCAAACTATAGATATACAAAATGATGAATCTTATATTAAAATAGATGCAAAATCATTATATATAGACTATATGGTAAAAGAGTTTGCACACCTAAAAGGTATGAAACCAAATTTTATGATAGATTGTGGAAATGGTGTTGCTGATACTGTTTTAACTGAAATATTAGATAAACTAGAGTTAAATTATGATGGTTTATATTGCCAACCAGATGGAACATTTCCTAACCATCATCCAGATCCAAGCGAAGAGAAAAATCTTGTTAATTTAAAGAAAAAACTTGAAGGTGATTATGAGTATGGTTTTGCTTATGATGGAGATGCGGATAGAATTGCATTTTTAACAAAAAATAATAATGTCAAAGGTGATATTATGGCTATTTTATTTGCTTCTACTATGGATAAACCAACAGTTATAGGTGAAGTGAAATGTACTCAAGTTATGTATGATAAGATAAATTCTGATGGTGGAAAAGCTATCATGTATAAAACAGGTCATAGTAACTTGAAAGTTAAAATTCAAGAGACCAATGCTGATTTTGCAGCAGAAGTATCAGGACATATTTTTTTCAATGATAGATACTTTGGTTTTGATGATGCTATTTATGCTACATTTAGACTTTTAGAGTTGGTTTATAATGGTATGGATATAGATAAAGAGATTGCATCTTTACCAAAAACTTATAGCACTGAAGAGATTAAAGTTGAAACTATAGAGGATGAGAAGTTTATTTTAATTGATAAATTAAAACTATTACTTAAAAATCCACCACAAGATTTCCCTACAATAAAAGATATTATAGATGTTGATGGTGTAAGGGTTATATTTGAAGATGGTTGGGGTTTAGTTCGTGCATCAAATACAACACCAGTTTTAGTAACACGATTTGAATCTACAGATGAAAATAAAGCAAAACTTTATGAGTCGAAACTAAATAATTTGATTTTAGAAGTAAAATCTACGATATAGGGAGCTTTACTTATTATGATATTTAAATATTTTATTGTACTAACTATTTTTATTAACACGCTTATATCAAATGATAAGATAGAAAATAGTATTGGGTTTATAAATGTAAATTCAAATGTAAGTGAAACAAAAATATATTTAAATAATCAATATATTGGAGATGCTCCAATAGAACGTTATCAAGTAGATGCAAATTCAAATTTAGAACTAAAAGCAATATCAAATAAGAAGTTTTATCCCAAAGATTTTATTAGAAATATAAACGTAAAAAAACTAAAAATACAAAGTTATACTGCAGAATTTAAAAAAGCAAATGCTAAATTACTTTTAATTGGAAAAGATGGGTATTTATATATAAATGATAGGTTTGAGAGAACACTTAATAGTAACAATAGAGTGATAACTATTCCAGCTTCAGAAAAAATAAAAATAGAGATTAGAAATGGTGATGATAAATATACTACTTTAAAAGATATGTATGCAAATGAGTTCTATAAACTAGAATACAATTTAGATAACAATAGTGTAAAAGATAAAAAATTACAAGATGAACTTGCTTTAAAGGGTGTGAAAAATATTGATAATGAATTAGATGGTAAATCAAGTAAAGAGAAAAAATCAAGTATAGTTACTATAGACTCCCTAATATGGCAAGATACTCAAGATATAACGAAAAAAAGATTGTTATACAAAAAAGGGGAAGATTATTGTAAAAATCTTGATTTGGAAGGTTATAAAGATTGGAGTTTACCTACAATAGAACAACTAAAGGGATTATATAAAAATAAAGAGAAATTTTACAATAAATTTAAAGATAACTATTATTGGTCATCTACAAAAGTAAAAGGGGATTATGTTTATTGGGATTATATTTCAACAATGAACTTTGAAAATAATATTGTAACAACAATAAATGGTTCATCTAATGAAGCAAATCAAATATGTGTTAGGATTATTAAACCTGAATAGTTTTATTTTAATCTAATTTTAAACAAAATTAGATTAAAATGCCAATACTTTAAAGATAAGCATTGAGAATAGATAATCTATTTTGACTGCTTCTCTTAGACCTTTACAATCATTTTTAAAGGCAACTCCCCAGGGTAGGAATACAGCAAGGAACTTTTTCTTGTGGTGTGTTTAGGTATCTGGGAGGAGTACTT
>JAYEPG010000037.1:0-15337 GCA_034723795.1 Campylobacterota bacterium | reverse complement strand
TTTAAAATTTACGGAAATGGGCAAATAAGGTAAATATTTAAATAAAATTTAATATATAGAAAATTTTAAAGTTAGTTTTATTTTTTATATGATAAAGTTATTTAAATTAAAAATAGGAGAATTAATATGGCAGTAATTATTACAGATACATGTATTTCATGTGATGCTTGTTTAGATGAGTGTCCAACAGAATCAATCGTTGATAACGATGAGAACCCAACAGGTGAGGATATTTACTATGTAAATCCAGAAACTTGTGATGAGTGTCAAGAAGCAGGAACAACTCCAGCTTGTGCTGAAGCTTGTCCTACTGAAGCTTGTATTGTTTGGGGAGAAAATCCTATAACAGACGGTGCAGTAGCTGGTGAAGCTTGTATAGAAGAATAGTCTAAACTATTTAAAGATATTCTTAAAAAAGGCAAGAGATTTTTATCTCTTGCCTTTTTTTTATTTTTAAGCTATAATGCACAACTTTAATAAAAAAACAGGAGATATAATGGAACAAACATTATCAATCATCAAACCAGATGCAGTAGCTAAAAATGTAGTTGGTAAGATATTATCAAGATTTGAAGATGCAGGATTAAGAATTGCAGCAACTAAGAAAATTCAATTAAGTCAAGCAGATGCAGAAGCATTTTATGCAGTACACTCTGAGAGACCTTTCTTTGGTGAATTAGTAGAGTTTATGATTTCAGGACCAGTTGTAGTAACAGTTCTTGAAGGCAACAATGCAATGGCAACAAATAGAGATTTAATGGGTGCTACTAACCCTAAAGAAGCAGCTGCTGGAACAATTAGAGCTGATTTTGCTGAATCAATTGATGCAAATGCAGTACATGGATCTGATTCTGTTGAAAATGCAGAAAATGAGATTAATTTCTTTTTTGCACAAAAAGATATTTGTTAATTATTATTTATTAAGAGATTAAGTTTAAATCAATGAAAATTGAATTTAGAAAACTACCTATTCAACCGTCTGAATTTGAAATATCATCAAATTCAGTAAAGTTTTTAGGTACTTTTAGTAAAATTACCTCAAATCTTGCAAAAGTAGATACAACTTTACTTGGTAATTGTGATGTAGAATGCTGTAAATGCGGGGTTACATTAAATATTGAACTAAATGAAAAGATTAATTTTTTAGTTAGTGATGGTATTTATACACCAGATAGTAGAGATGATGAAGAATCAATCGTAATTGAAGTTGAAGATCACATTGTTGATTTTGATGAGATATTACATAGTGAAATTGAATCATTAAATAGTGAGTATTACTTATGTGATGCTTGTAAAAAAGATGATAAATTTGTAGAAATAGAATATTAAGGATATAAAATGGCAGTACCAAAGAGACGAGTTTCACACTCAAGAAGTGCAAAAAGAAGAACTCACTATAAAATTACACTAAAAAGACCAGTTAAAGATACAGATGGGACATGGAAAATGCCTCATAATGTAAACCCTACAACAGGTGAGTACAACAATAAAGATGCTTAAAATAGCAATTGATGCAATGGGTGGTGACTTCGGTCCCGCTCCTATTGTAGAAGGTGTAATATCAGCACTAAAAAAAGACAGACATTTTACAGCTATATTAGTTGGTAAAAAGGACGAGCTTCTACCTTTAATTCCTCAAAAATTTGATAGTCGTGTTATCATTAATGATTGTAACGACGTAATAGATATGCATGATCATGCTACTGATGCTTTAAAACGAAAAGAGAGTAGTGCATATAAAGCTATTGAACTTGTACGCAAGGGCGATGCTGATGCTTATGTAAGTGCGGGACACAGCGGTGCTTCAATGAGTTTAGCAACACTTAGAATAGGAAGAATTAAAGGTGTAAGTAGACCTGCAATTGCTACATTGTTGCCAACAGTAAATGGAACTACATTGGTTCTAGATGTTGGTGCAAATGTTGATTGTGATGCAAATAACTTAAAACAGTTTGGTATCATGGGGCAAGTTTATGCAGAAGATGTACTGGGAATAGACAACCCTTTAACAGGATTACTAAGTAATGGTGAAGAGGAATCAAAAGGTAATGAAATAAGTAAAGAAGCTTTTAAACTTTTAGAACCACTTCCAAATTATGTTGGTAATGTTGAAGGTAATGATATATTTAATGGAACTGTAGATGTAGTTGTATGTGATGGTTTTATTGGAAATATAATGCTTAAAACAGCAGAGGGTGTTGCTGATACTATTGGTAAAATTATTAAAAATAATTTACGTAGATCATTAGTTTCTATTACTGGTGCTGTCTTAATGAGAAAAGTGTTTAAAAAACTTAAATTAAAAGTTGATTATGCAGAGTATGGTGGAGCACCTTTAATTGGTGTAAAAGCACCTGTTATTATCGCACATGGAAAATCAAATGCAAAAGCTATGAAAAATGCAATTTTTCAAGCAATTGCAGCTGCTGATTCAAATTTAAATCTTCATATTGAAGAAAAATTAAAACAATATAAGGACTAACATTATGTATGCTTCATTTAAATCTATTGGTGCTTATATACCTGAAGAGATTCGTTCTAATCAGTGGTTCATTGATAGAATGGATACTACTGATGAGTGGATTACAAAGAGAACTGGTATTAAACAACGTAGAATAGCTACAAGTGAAGAAAATACAAGTGATTTAGGTACAAAGGCTGGTCAAATTGCAATTGAGCGAGCTGGACTTAAAAATGAAGATATAGATTTAATTATATGTGCGACTATTAGTCCTGATTATATGTGTATGCCTTCAACTGCATGTTTAATATCTGAAAAACTAGGAATCAAAGATGTAATGGCTCTTGATATAAGTGCTGCTTGTACTGGTTTTATATATGCACTTAGTGTTGCTAAAGCATTTATAGAATCAGGTATGAAGGAAAATGTTCTTATTATTGGTGCGGAAAAACTTAGTAATATTATAGATTATACAGATAGAACAACATGTATGCTTTTTGGAGATGGTGCTGGAGCTGCTGTTATTAGCCTAACTCAAAATAAAGATGAATCTATAGTTGATATAAATTGTAGTTCTGATGGAAGTCAAAAAGATTTACTTTTAACTCCAGGGATTCAAAGTGGTGAAGCTGCATTTATGAAGATGAAGGGTAATGAAACTTTTAAAGTTGCAGTTAGAACTCTTACATCTGATGTACAAACAATTATGGCTAAAAATGATTTTAAAAATGAGGATATTGACTTGTTTATTCCTCATCAAGCGAATTATAGAATTATTAAAGCGGTTGGTGATGCTTTAAAATTTGAAGATAAACAAAAAGTTTTAACAGTAGATAAGTATGGAAATACATCATCTGCTTCTATTCCTATGGCAATTAATGATTGTTTTGAAAGCGGAAAATTAACTAAAGGGCAAACAATCTTATTAGATGCTTTTGGTGGTGGTCTTACTTGGGGTTCTGCTTTAGTTAAATTTAACGGTTAATATTACATAGCTAACTAATTAGAAACTCTTTAACATAAAGAGTTCCTAAATAAAATATTTCTTAAAATAATCAAAACAAATAACTCTTTCTTAAGTCTACAATTGTTAAAATCTACTATAAATATACACTAAATAAGGTACTTAAAATTAATGAATTACAAAGAAGAGATTATAAAATTAAAAAAAGAGTTAGATGTAACTATAGTTGCTCACTTTTACCAAAAAGATGAAGTTTTTGAACTAGGTGATATTGTTGGAGATAGTTTAGAATTAGCTAAAAAAGCTATGATAGCACCAACTAAAAATATTATTTTTTGTGGTGTTGGTTTTATGGGTGAGAGTGTAAAAGTTTTAAGCCCCCAGAAAAGAGTTATGATGCCAAAGATCGCATGTTGTGCAATGGCAAAAATGATTGATGTAGAATACTTTGAAGAAAATTTAAAAATTTTAAATAAAGCTGGCATCTCTAATGATGATATTTTACCTATTACTTATATCAACTCATCTGCGGCAGTTAAAGCAGCCGTTGGTAAAATGGGTGGTTATGTTTGTACAAGTTCAAATGCCTTTGAAATCATACAAAAAGGTTTAGAAAGTGGTAAAAAGATTTTCTTTGTTCCTGATAGATGTTTAGGTCAAAACTTTGCAAATCAAATGAAACTAAAATCAGCGGTTATAGGTATGGATAGTATTGAGGATGTAAAAGACTCCGACATCATATGTTATAATGGATTTTGTTCAGTACATCAGCTTTTTACGGTTGAAGATATTGAGTTTTATAAAGAAAAATATCCTGATATTATTGTAGCTGTTCATCCAGAATGTGATGTAAAAGTTGTGGATAAGGCTGATTTTATTGGTTCAACTTCACAATTAATTAAGTATATTACCCAAGAGTTAGACCCAGAACAAAAAGTAGTTGTTGGGACTGAATACAATATGGTAAATAGACTAAGAGATAAAAATACTTATGTTTTAAGTTCAACAAAACCAGAGTGCCCAACTATGAATGAAACAACACTTGAAGATTTATATAACACTTTAATTTCAATTAAAAATAAAACTTATGATAATGAAATAATAGTAAGTGATGATGTTACAAAATATGCAAAAATCGCATTAGAAAAAATGTTTGAGGTATAGGTTATGGGTATAAATATAAGAAAATTTGTTAAAAATGCTATTGTAGAAGATAACGGTAGAGGAGATCTATTTTTTGATATTGCACCAAAAGGTAGATTTACTGCTCGTGTTATTGCAAAAGATGATGGTATTTTAGCAGGTGTTAAATATGCAAAAGTTTTAGCAAGAGCTGAAAAATTTGATTGTAAGTTTTTAATAAAAGATGGTGAAGAGGTAAAAAAAGGTGATGTTATTGCTGAACTTGAAGGTAAAGCTTCAATTCTTTTAAGTAGTGAAAGAACTTTTTTAAATCTACTTCAACATGCTTCTGGAATTGCAACTAGCGCTAACAGTTATGCCAAATTATTAGAGGGTAGTGAAGTTGTACTTTTAGATACAAGAAAAACTAGACCACAGTTAAGAAACTTTGAAAAATATGCTTCAAGAGTTGGTGGAGCTATTAATCATAGGCTTGGGCTTGATGATTGCTTAATGTTAAAAGATACACATCTTAAAACTATTGACAACTTAAAAGATTTTGTAAAAAAAGCAAGAAAAAGAATATCTTGGGTTACAAAAATAGAGATAGAGTGTGAAACTTTTGAGCAGGTAAAAGAGGCTATGGATGCTGGTGCTGATATAATTATGTGTGATAATATGTCTCCAGAACAAATTAGAACAGTAGCAGACTTTAGGGATGATAAGTATCCGCATATTTTGCTTGAAGCTAGTGGAAATATTACAACCCAAACTATTGAATCATACTTAAATAGTGGAATTGATGCTATTAGTAGTGGCTCAATTATACACCAAGCTACATGGCTTGACTTTTCAATGAAGTTTGACTAGGATAAAATAATACAATAAAAAAGGAAAGTTATGAAACAAATTTATAAAACTATTTTAGTGGTTTTTTTAATACCTATGTTATTTTTAGGTTGTGAGCAAAAACAAGAAGAAGATATAAAAATAGGTTTTATAGCTGGACTTAGCGGCAAGTATTCTGCATTGGGGACAAGTATTAGAGATGGATTTAGTATTGCTTTTGATGAGATTGATTATAAAATTAATAATCAAAAAATTGTCATAATTGAAAAAGATGATAAGCAAGATGTAAAAGAAGCAAAAAAAATTATTGATAATTTTATAAAAGATGATATAAAACTAGTTGTTGGAAATGCTACAAGTTCGATGACAGCTATATCATATGATGTTGTAAATAAACAAAAAAATATGCTTCTTTTTTCTGCGACTGCTAGTAGCGGAGATTTTACTGTACAAGATGATAATTTCATTAGACTTCAAGTTGAACATTCTAAAAAACGATACCGAACTCTATTGGATTATTTAGGTAAAAATAAATATGACATAATATTTTTCATATACGATAGTCATAATGAAAAATATGCTAAAGATTATAAAAAACATTTAGGTATGAACATTGTTAGTAGTATTGATTTAAACTCTCCGTATGAAAATATTTTAGAAAAAGTAAAAAAGAGTAATAATAATCTTATATTAATAGTAGGAAATTCAACTGATAGTTCAAATATTATTCAATATTTAAGACTCAATAAAATTGATACACCTGTTTTATGTTCTGGTTGGGCAAAAACTGTTGACTTTATAAGCAATGGTGGTAAAGCAGTTGAAGGGGTTGTCTTTTCAACAGGTTATGATGATCACTCTAAAGATAAAAAATTTATTTCATTTGTTGAAAAATTCAAGAAAAAATATCATAAAGAGCCATCAGTATTTGCAGCACAAGGTTATGAATTGGCTCAAGTATTAATAACAAATCTTAAAAATTCATCTGATATATCAACTTTGAAACAAAGAATATTGGAAACAAAAAAATATGATGGACTACAAGGCGATATTATATTTGATGAGTATGGTGATGTGTACAGAGAGTATTTTATGATGGAAGTTAAAAATAAAGAGTATAGAAAAATTAATTAGATTGGTCACAGATGAAATTTAAAAGTTTAAAATCAAATATTATATTATATTTAATCCTTTTGAGTATTATACCTTTGGTTATAGGTTCTTCAGTTGTATTGTATCAAATGTATAAATCAAAAGAGGAATCTTTATACAATAAACATCAACAAATATTAAATCAGGTTATATATGAATCAGATAATATTGTTAAAGATATTGAACATGCAGGTCAATATGTCATAGATAAATACCCAGTAAAAAAGCATACACTACTTACAGGACTCACACAAGTACAAAAAAATATAAAAACTATACTTATTTTGAATCATGAAGGTATATTAAAAGATTTTGGATCTTCATTAAAGACTAACATATACAAAGGTTATGATTATTCAAATATGAAATATTTTCAAGCAATTAAAAAAGGTGATCAAAATCATTGGACAGAGGTATTTTTATCTAATGCTACACAATTGCCATCAATCGCTTATTCTGTACGAATAGATAATCAAACAATTGCAGTTTTAATTGTTGATTTAAGTACTTTAAATGATTATGCAAAAAAATTCAAAAGTTTAGATAACTCTACTATGGTTCGAATTATGGATAGAAATGGTATTTTTATAGCACACCCTGAAAAACCAGAATCTGTATCACAGAGAAAAACAATTAATGGTTCAGATATATATAATAGATTTATATCAAACTCCTTAGATAATAAACAAATAATATTTTATGCAACAAAACAGTTAAAAAATATTGGTATTTATGGAACAACTGATAAATTAAAATGGATAGTTATAGTTAAAGAGAGATATGATTTTATCTTTGATAGTTTTAATATGCTTATATTATTTATTATATTATTTATTTTTTCATTAATTGTTGTATCAATATATTTTTCACTTAAGCTATCAAAGTCTATAGTAAAACCACTAAACTATTTAAATCAAAAGATGGATGATATAGCACATGGAAAAGAGATAAAAGAAATAGAAAACACAAACTATAGTGAACTTGATATTTTAGCTTCAAATTTTTTAATTATGCAAGAAAAAATTAAAAATAGAGAAGAGTTAAATAGAGAAAAAGATAAACAAATATATGATTCTGCAAAAATGGCACAAATGGGTGAGATGATAGGAAATATTGCACACCAATGGAGACAGCCGTTAAGTGTAATTAGTACAGCTGCTAGTGGTATGAAAATAGAGAAAGAGTTTGATATTTTAGATGATGATAAATTTAATAACTACTGTGATTCAATAGATAAAAATACACAATATTTATCAGATACAATTGATACTTTTAGGGATTTTATAAAAGAGAAAAAAGAGTTAAAAGAGGTTATTCTTCAAGATAGAATAGATGGAGCATTAAATATAATTTCAAGTTCGTTAAATAACCATTTTATTAAGCTAGTAAATGAGATTGATTATGAAAATAAGATAAAAGTTACATTAGTACTTGGTGAATTATCTCAAGTTATTATTAATATAATAAATAATGCAAAAGATGTATTGGTTGAAAATAAAATAGATGAACCGTATATTAAAATTAATTGCACAAGTAAAGGTAATATGGCAATTATCACTATAGTGGATAATGGTGGAGGAATCCCTTCTAATATTTTACCAAAAATATTTGATCCATATTTTACAACAAAACACCAAACACAAGGTACAGGTTTAGGTTTGCATATGAGTTATAAAATAATAACAGAAAGTCTTAAAGGTAAGCTATATGCAAAAAATACAGATATAGGTGCTATGTTTGTTATAGAAATACCCATAAAAGATGATTAAAATTTTTATATTAAAGGAAAATATTGTATAAAACTGCATTAATACAACAAAAATATAATAATTCAAAAGAGAAAACAATAATATCTACAATATCAAAAATTGAAGAGGCATCTCAAAATGGGGCTAAACTTGTAGTACTTCAAGAGCTACACCAAACACACTATTTTTGTCAAAATGAAAATGTAGATACTTTTGACTTAGCAAATAGTTATGAATATGATAAAAAGTTTTGGTCAAATGTTGCAAAAGAAAATAAGGTAGTATTAGTTACCTCTTTATTTGAAAAACGAGCAGCAGGACTTTATCATAATACTGCTGTAGTATTTGATACAGATGGTAGCATTGCAGGAATTTATAGAAAAATGCATATACCTGATGATCCAGGGTTTTATGAAAAATTTTATTTTACACCTGGTGACCTTGGTTTTGAACCAATATCTACAAGTATTGGAAAACTTGGTGTTTTAATATGCTGGGATCAATGGTACCCTGAAGCTGCAAGATTGATGGCATTAAAAGGTGCTGATATTCTTATCTATCCAACTGCAATTGGTTGGTTTGTTAAAGATAATGAAGATGAGAAAAAAAGGCAACTTGATGCTTGGATTGCAGTTCAAAGAGGACATGCCGTTGCAAATGGATTGCCTATAATAACAGTAAATCGTGTAGGTTTTGAAGAGGATGATAGTAAAGTATTAGATGGTACACTTTTTTGGGGTAACTCTTTTGTTTTTGGTGCACAAGGTGAATATTTAGCACAAGCCTCAAATGATAAGCAGGAGATATTGTACGCAGATATTGATTTGCAAAGAAATGAAAACGTTCGAAGATGGTGGCCATTTTTAAGAGATAGAAGGATTGAAAACTATAGTGATATTACAAAAAGATATATAGATTAAAATGAATTTACAACAATATAATGATAAATTAAATCTCCTAATAAATGAGTTGAAGAAGTGTGAATATATAACAGCTGATGAAGATTATAAAGTATTAAAAAATTTATTTGAAAAAGTTTATAAAAGTGGTCTCCTTGATATTATTACATTATCAAAAGAGATTCAAGATGAATATAAATTAATCTTATTTCAAAACCTTACTTTAGTATCAGGAACTTTAGCTTTTCTTGTTATTCAAATACTTGCAGCAAATAACATTATGGGTAAAAATAACTATTCAAAAAAAGATTTTTATCTTAAAAAGAGATGTGGAATTGCTATAAATCATTTACGAGCACCTGTTACCGTTGTAAGTGGTGAAAAATGTGATGGTGGTTATTTATTAAAAGGTACTCTTACATGGGCAAGTGGATATAAAATATTTGATACTTTGCTTATTGGTTTTCATTTTGATGGATTTGAATTAGAAGCAATGGCACCATTTAAAGATGATAAAACTTTTGGTGTAGGGCAAGCAGATTTAACTTTTGTTGGAAATGGTTTAAATACTGTAAATATAGAGTTAAAAGATTATTTTGTTAAAGATGAAGATATTGTTTCATCTCAAATTATGGGAAACTATACAAAAGTTAAATCTGCTTCAAAAACAGTACATTTTTGTATTTATGGTATTGGTATAAGTGCCATTAAAAATATCGATGATGATGAATTTAAAAAGGGTGCATTTAAAAAACTTGAACAAATAAAAGATATGTTTATGAGTTCAAATGATTTAGAAACTTTAGACAATTTAAGAATTGAACTTTTTATAATAGTTCAAGAGATTATAACTACAGCTATGATTTTAAATGGTGGAAAATCAATATTATTAAGTTCTACTTTTCAAAGGTTATATAGAGAACTTATAATGTTTAATTCAAATGGCTTAAACAATAGTTTAAAATCAATATTTAAAGAGAGATTTTTAGATAAAAATTGATGATGAATAGCATTTAATTTAATTAATGTTAAAATAATAATTAGTACCAAATAAGGAGTGATATATGAAGTTTACAGGGACAAATGTTTTAGTTACAGGTGCAAGTAAAGGTATAGGTGCCGAAGTTGCAAAAGAGTTAGCATCTTATGGTTTAAAAGTTTGGATTAACTATAGAAGTAAACCAGAACTTGCAGATGCAGTTATGGAAGAGATTAAAGCAAATGGAGGAGATGCAGCTGTAATTAAAGGTGATGTATCTGTTGAAGCTGATTGGGCTGATATGATTAAAGTGATTGTTGATAGTGATGGTGCATTATCGTATTTGGTTAATAATGCTGGTATTACAAAAGATAAACTTGCAATAAGAATGTCTGTTGATGATTTTGATGATGTTATTAATGCAAACTTAAAGTCAACATTTATTGGGTGTAGAGACTCTTTAAAAGCGATGAGTAAAAAGAAATTTGGAGCAGTTGTAAATATATCTTCTATTGTTGGAGAGATGGGAAATCCTGGTCAAACTAACTATTCAGCTTCAAAAGGTGGAGTTAATACTATGACTAAAGCATTTGCAAAAGAGGGTAGTGCAAGAGCTATTAGATTTAATGCAGTAACACCAGGTTTTATAAGAACAGATATGACTGATGAATTAAAGCAAGAAGTAAAAGATGAATATACAAAAAATATTCCACTTAAAAGATTTGGTGAAGCAAAAGAGGTAGCTGATGCAGTTGCATTTCTTTTAAGTGACCACTCAACATATATTACAGGTGAGATTTTAAAAGTAAATGGTGGATTATACGTATAAATTTAAAAAGAAAATTTTTAAATAAACTATGGTATAATAATATGAAATTTAATACAAGGAAGACAAATGTTAGAAAAAGTAAAAGCAGTTGTAGTAGAGCAATTAGATTGTAATGCTGATGAAGTAAAAGAAGATTCAAAGTTTATAGAAGATTTAGGTGCAGATTCACTAGATGTAGTTGAGTTAGTTATGGCTTTAGAAGAAGAGTTTGATATTGAAATTCCAGACGAAGATGCTGAAGGTATTTTAACTGTTGCAGATGCACTAAAATACATTGAAGATCATAAATAGTCTTTAAATCTTAAAAGAGAGTATATGTTACTCTCTTTTCAAACTTAACTAGATTAAACAAAATTTAAATTAAGATTTAGGTTTTGTTTAGTTTATAATATAAATATATAATATGGAGAAATAGATATGCAAAGAGTTGTAATAACTGGTATAGGTATGATAAATTCACTAGGAAATAATGTTGAAGAATCATTTAAAGCGATAGCTGATGGTCAAACAGGTATAGATACAATTAGTTTATTTGATGCATCTAACTTTTCTTCTCAAATTGCGGGAGAGGTAAAAGGTTTTGATCCAGCTGCAATTTTAGGTAAAAAAGAGGCTAAAAAAGCTGATAGATTTGTTCAGTTAGGTATTCATGCTTCACAAGAAGCTATGGAAGATGCTGGAATAGTAACAGATAACAAAGTAAGTGATGATGATGCTGATGGGTTTGGTATTGTTTCTGCATCAGGAATTGGTGGATTACCAAATATTCAAAAAAATTCTGTAATTTGTGATACTAGAGGTCCTGGTAGAATTTCTCCATTTTTTATTCCATCATCTCTAGTAAATATGCTTGGTGGATTTGTATCTATTCAACATAATTTAAAAGGTCCAAATATCTCTGTAGTAACAGCTTGTGCTGCTGGTACTCATGCTATTTGTGAAGCTTATAAAACTATAGTTTTGGGTGGAGCTTCAAAGATGTTAGTTATTGGTGCTGAATCTGCAGTTTGTGGTGCAGGTGTTGGTGGGTTTGCTTCAATGAAAGCACTATCTACAAGAAACGATGATCCTAAAACTGCATCAAGACCATTTGATAAAAATAGAGATGGTTTTATTATGGGTGAGGGTGCTGGTGCATTAGTTGTAGAGACTTTAGAATCTGCACAAAGCAGAGGTACAAAAATCTATGCTGAAATCATTGGATTTGGTGAAAGTGGTGATGCAAATCATATCACAACTCCAACTATGGATGGACCTTTAAGAGCTATGAAAGCTGCTTGTAATATGGCTAAGAAAAATAACGATGGAGAGTTAAAAATTGATTATATAAATGCTCATGGTACATCTACTCCAGTTAATGATAAAAATGAAACAGCAGCTTTAAAAGAGTTGTTTGGTGGAGTTGAGAATTGTCCTCCTGTAACATCTACAAAAGGTCAAACTGGACACTGTTTAGGAGCTGCAGGAGCGATTGAAGCAATTATTGCAATTAAAGCTATGGAAGATGGTATCATCCCTCCAACAATTAACCAAATAGAATCTGATGAAAACTGTGATTTAGATTATGTTCCAAATACAGCAAGAGATGCTGAACTGAATGTTGTTATGTCTAACTCATTTGGTTTTGGTGGAACTAATGGTGTTGTTATAATGAAAAAGTTTGAGAAGTAGGAAATAAAATATGGCAACATACTTAGATTTTGAAGAGGGTTTAAAAAAGATTGAAGATGATATTATTGTTGCTAAAACAAAAGCAGATGAATATGCTGTTTCAATTTTAGAAAAAAAGCTTTCTGAAGAGGTTGAAAAAACATATTCTAATCTTAGTGACTTTCAAAAGTTAAAACTTGCACGTCATGCTGATAGACCTTATGCACTTGATTATATTCGTGGTTTAATGAGTGACTCTTATGAGATTCATGGAGATAGACACTTGGCTGATGATCAAGCTATTGTTTGTTATCTTGGTAATATTGGTGATCAAAAATGTGTAGTAATTGGTGAGCAAAAAGGTAGAGGTGTAAAAAATAAAATAAAAAGAAATTTTGGTATGCCAAATCCTGAGGGTTATAGAAAAGCTTTAAGAGCTGCAAAATTAGCCCAAAAATTTAAGTTACCTATTTTATTTTTAGTTGATACTCCAGGTGCATATCCTGGTATTGGAGCTGAAGAGAGAAGTCAAAGTGAAGCTATTGCTAGAAACCTTTTTGAATTAAGTGATTTAGATACAAATATTGTTTCGGTAGTTATTGGTGAAGGTGGTTCTGGTGGAGCACTTGCCATCTCTGTTGGTGATAAATTAGCAATGATGAGATACAGTGTTTATTCTGTTATTTCACCTGAAGGTTGTGCTTCAATTCTATGGAAAGATCAAGCTATGGTGGAAACAGCAACAAATGCACTAAAGATTACATCTTTTGATTTAAAAGAAGCAGATTTGATTGATGATGTTATAAATGAACCATTAATTGGAGCTCATAGAGATAAAGAGAATGCTATAAAAGCACTTGGAGACTACTTCTTAGATTCTGTAAAAGAGTTAGAATCTTTAACTAAAGATGAAAGAGATCAAAAAAGATATGATAAGCTTATGTCACTTGGAAGTTTTGCATAAACTTCGCAAGTACTAGTATCTTTACCTTATGGGTATAAAAACAAAAATATCAAAAAAACAACTACCAAAAAAATATCAAAAATATAACTTAATAGAAACAATTGATGGTATAAGTGACAGCGTATATCTACTTGATAATATTTATGTATTAAAACTATTTGAAAATCAAACAAAACAACAAATTTTAAATGAGCAAAACTTATTAAATAAATTAAAAAGTTTACAAGTACCAAAAGTTGTTGATATATTTACTATTGATGATAAATACACAATTTTATATACACAAATTTTAGGTAATAGTGTAAAAAAACCTAGAAATAAAGATATTAAACAAATTGGAATATTTTTAAAAAAGCAACACAATCTAACAAAAAATGAAAAATCATCAAATATAAAATTATTTGAAACTAAAAGGTTAAAAGAGTTAATAATATTATCAAAAAATGAGAAACTTCTGAAATATTTTTCAAAAATTAAAATAGAGTTAAAAAATGATGGAATAATACATGGTGATATATTTACAGATAATGTTAAATTTAAAGATGATAAATTGATGGGTGTTTATGATTATAATGAAGCCTGTGAGGGCGACTTTTTATTTGATTTAGCTGTTGTTAGCTTATCTTGGTGTTTTGATGGTAAAAATATAAATGATGAAAAGTTAAATGTTTTATTAGATAGTTATAATATACAAATAGATAAAATAAAATTTATTGAGTATATTAAATATGCTTTAATTTATTATGCAACTACAAGATATATAAATAGTTATAATAGTGATGAACTAATAAATAAATTTGAAAGTTTACATGCTAAAGAAAGGGATATATATGGAGATTAATTTTTCTCATGGTGGAGATGTAAAATCATTTGCAAAAGAACAATGTTGTGCTATAAATGAAATTGTTGATTTATCATCAAATATAAATTTTATAAAACCAGATATAGAAATTGATTTTAATAAAATTGATATTTCTGCTTACCCATCTTATGATGAATTATATTCAAATATTGCAGAACTATATAATGTAAAAATAGATCAATTAGAACTGTTTAATGGTGGAAGTAGTGCAATATTCTCTTTATTTAGAATGTTTGATACTAAACATTGTAATATATACTCTCCTGCGTATTTAGAATATAAAAAAGCAGCTATAAAGTTTGACTATACAATAGATTATATAAATAGATTTGTTGAACTGGAAAAAGATATATTGCCAAACTCTCTTGTAGTATTTGTTAACCCTTCTACCCCTGATGGAACTTTTTATGATATAGATAAACTAATGGATATGTGGATAAAAAAGAATTGTACTATTTTAATTGATGAGTCGTTTTTAGATTTCACATCATTTAAATCAGTTACTTCATATCTTGAAACTTATGATAAATTGTATATTTTAAAATCAATGACAAAGTTTTATAGTAGTGCAGGGATAAGGTTAGGGACAATTATATCTTCTAAAAATAATATTGAAAAACTAAAAGAGTTTGAACCTATGTGGAAAATCTCACAGTTTGATCAAGAATATATAAAAAATGCCATTAAAGATAATAACTTTAGTAAAATATCAAAAGCTATTAATATAAAAAATAAAGAGTTACTAATAGAGATATTAAATAAAAGTAAATATATTTCACATATATTACCCTCAAGTGCAAACTATGTTTTAGTTCAACTAAAAGATATAAAAGCAAATCAATTTCAAGAGTTATTAAA
>JAYEPG010000036.1:0-3218 GCA_034723795.1 Campylobacterota bacterium | reverse complement strand
AGAATATATAATTGGATTTGAGAAGAATTTTAATAAGTCAGAATATAAAATACAATCTGATAATATATTATTAAATTGTTCAGTGTTAACACATTGGACTAAGGAAAAGAATACAGATAATGAATTTCATGAAAGTGCCTATGAGATTAGAGATTTATTAGATAAGAATCAAATGAAACAATTTATAAAATATAGTAATAAAACAAGCATAATTTCATATCATTCTAAGTATGATAGAATAGCCATATATGAAGAAAAAGAGAAGTATTGTGATGAGTTAATGAAGTATAAATTTGATATAAATTTAAATACAATAGAGCTTAAAAGTCAAATTGATGGAAAATTAATAAAAAATCTGGATCATGCTATGGGTATGTCTATTAAAGAGTTAGTTAGAATTACCCTTCCAGAAATTTTAGAAAATAAGATTTCTACAGAAACAGATATATGTAAGCTTTCAAAAATTGAATATAAAACATCAAAAAGCTATATTTACCTGTTTGATTTTTTAAAAGACAAAATAACAGCAAAGTTGCATAAAACTTAAATTATCTTTCTTATTATTTCTTTGTATTCATTACATAATCTTTGTAGTTGTTCGCACCAAATCTTTTTCACATCTTTTATAGCTTTTGGCTCATGATGAACACCTACGTTGAAATGATAAGCAAGATAAGGTTCTATAATCAGAACATATTGAATAAAAATATTTGGTAAATATAAATTTGTATACAATTTGCTATCATCAATAATTTTACTAAAAAGAGTTTCTCTTTGAGTTAAAAATTGTTGATATTTTTTTATTTTTATTTTTTGAAACTTTTCTATATCTGATAATATTTCTTCAACATGACTTACACTTTGTTGAATATTTATTTTTTCTTCACTTGTAAAGTATTTACTAGAGATAGAATTAAGAAAAACAGATGTTTCATTTATATTTTTAAATAGATTATTTTCTGTATTGATATTTTCTGTTTTAATTGGTATAGTATAATTTATGTATGCTCCATCACTTAGATTGTAAACTTTTAATATTTTGTCATTAGTGACAATATCTTTAATCATACTATTATAAACAATCAATGAGCTATTAAAAATTGTTGTTGTTGTTACTATATCTCTAAAATTTCCTTTAACTAATATGGTAGTATCTCTTAACGAATAATTTCCAGTTTCTACAAAACTATTTGCATTATCTATATTAACTATATTATGAGTTTTATTATGCATATAATCATCACTATGAGTAGAACCTGTGTCTTGATCTAGTGCTAAATCGGCACCTATCATATATATTTTTTTTGCTCCTAAAATATATGTTAATAAAAATGTAGACTCTCCTACTGATGCGCCTGCAATTTCTCTACTTGTACTTTTAATAGTAGACATAACTTCAAATAAATATATATTGTTAAATTTATCTAAAACATTTTCATGTGTTATTTGTGATGCTACTAGTGGAATATCAATTATTTTATCCATAATAGACTCAGGAAAATGATTTTCTACAAGCTGTTGTGCATCTACTGTTGATATTATATCTGGTAAAATATTATTTTGAACTAATTTCTTAATTGTAGCACCAATTGCCACAATAAAGTATTTGCCTTTATTTTCTTTTATCCAGTTAATATTCTTTTCCAATGATGGTCCAGCAGCTAAAAATAATACTGGTTTATTATTTAAAAAAGTATGATTTTCTTTAGTATTTAAAGTTTTATAACCATTATGTATATTGTTATAAGTTGTACGGAGTAAACTATTTAACATAACAGGATAAGAATAAGCAAATGGGTTTATTCTTCCAATACTATCTAATATCCTTTCAAAATAATCTTGAATATTATAGTTTGAAGAATAGTATTTGATTATGTAGTTTTCCTTAAAGTTTTCATATAAGAAATCACAAAATTTATCAACAAATATATCCCTATCATCCATAATAGAAAAAACAACTCTTTTTTTATTAACTATCTCGAAATAATTTGTACAAAACAATGATAATCTAAAGATTTCTAAGTTTGCTTCAGCAATAAAATAAGAATTAGAATTTATTTTCTTATCTATTTTTAATATATGCGTACCTAATAATATTCCAATAAAAGTAAACTTTTCTAAATATTTAAACTTTTTATTTGGGTCATCTGTAGAGCTATTAAATATTCTTGTATAATCAACTATATCATTATGTGCTTGATATTCATATTTTCTTATTTCATTTTTTACTGAAGATAAATCTTTTTTTTGATCATAGTTATAATAATTTTTATCAAAAGTGTCTATACTGTTTAATTTATCAAAGTTAGTATTTTTTATAGCTTCTTTTATAAACTTATCTGGTTGTCTATTGTAAAGATATGATTGTGTAACGGTATCTAAAATATCAAACTCATCTATCTCTTGGATATACTCTAATTCATACCTAGGTTGATACTCATTATGTGATATTAACTCGTCTAATCCAATAATTCTGTTATATAACTCTTTATCTACTACCTCAATCACTTTTAGATTTGTAGTATATGTTTGAACCACTTTTTTCTGCAATGTCATAATTTTAGTTTTTCTCCAAATTTATAGTCTTTTAATGTTATTTTACCCAAAATATCTTTTAAATACTTGGGATGCATACCATATCCAGGTCTTACACTTCGTATATTTTCCTCTGTAAACACATCACCTTTTTTAATATCTTTAGATATATAAAGACTTCTACTAAATTTACGACTTGCTTTCTTTTTTTTAGTCATACTATAATCAACTTTACCCAAAAGCTTTTCTGTTTCTCTTATAGCTTTTACCATATCAGCAAACTCTTTTTTATCCATAGAAAAGTCTGCATCAGCACCACCAATAGACTTATCAAGTATAAAATGTTTTTCTATTACTTTTGCCCCAAGTGCAATAGCAGATATAGGTGCAGTACTTCCTAATGTATGATCTGAAAATCCACTAACAACATTAAAAGTATTTGCTAAAGATGGTATCATAGTTAAATTTGCTTCTTCAAGTGGTGCTGGATAAGCTGAAGTACATTTTAAAAGTACTATATCATTATTTCCTACATCTCTACAAATATCCACAGCATCTTGTATCTCATCAATAGTTGCTATCCCTGTAGATATAATAATAGGTTTCATTTTTGAAGCTGTATATCTTATAAGCTCATAATCTGTTATCTCAAAAGATGCTATTTTATAAGCAGATGGGTTAAA
>JAYEPG010000035.1:0-3222 GCA_034723795.1 Campylobacterota bacterium | reverse complement strand
ATTTTGATAATAAACTGCTCCACTTTTAAAAAATATATAATAAGCATATCTTCCAAAGTTTCTTATCCAAGTTCTATCAGCTGCCCAATAGTCATCTTGTTTTATATGATAAAATGCTTTATCTATCATAAGTTCCTCTTTAACTCTACTTTTATCTATAATATATTCATACTCTTCAACCGTAGGTACTCTCCATGAAGATGAACCGCTTTGTACAAGTTTTTCACAATACTCTATAGCATGTTCGTGTGTTACTATCACTTTTACATTATGTGGATGATCTTGCCAAATTAGATTATGTTTTTTATCTACAACTGTGTCACCACTTTTTCGTAAACCAATACCAAATAAAAACAGTGAACTTAGTAATATAGTAATTATAATTTTTGCCATAATATTATCCTTATGCTTTTATATTATACTTTTTTCTTTCTAATTTATCTATAATTTTTTTATTTATAACTTCTATATTTAGTTTTGAATCCTCTAAAAAAACAAGCCCTACTAACTCTTTACATTTTTTTTCTTCACCATTTGTAGAGTTATAATCTTTTACATTTTTAAAATCTTCTTCAAACTCTTTTCTTACCGTCTCTTCATGGTATTTTCGCTCTAAAAACAGTGCTACTGTTATTATTAAAAGCATTATAAATGGTATAGTCATATCACCCATTACAATATCTCCTTACCTCTTGATTTGCTAAAAATATATCATCTATATTGTTTAGTTTTATATTATTAAATTTTTCTATTGCACTTAATGATAGTTTAGAAATATCCAAAAAGCCGATCTCCCCTTTTAGAAACTTTTCTACACCAACTTCATTTGCAGAGTTCAACACTACACCTAAGTTGTCATTTGTTAATAACTCATCTTTAAGTTCCCATATTGGGTACCTTGAACTCTCTATTTTTTTAAACTCTAAATTTTGAAGTTTTAGTAAATCAACTGGTTCTAAAATAGGTTCTTCAACTTTTGGTAAAATTGCATAAGATATAGGAAGTTGCATATTAGCATGTGCTAAGTGAGCAGTCGTACTACCATCTGTAAAATTTACTAAAGCATGTATTATAGATTTTGGTTCAATTATCGCATCACAAACGGTTGTATCAAATAACCATCTTGCTTCTACAAGTTCAAATAACTTGTTTGTCATAGTTGCACTATCTATTGTGATTTTATTTCCCATAGACCAATTTGGATGATTTAAGGCCTCTCTTATAGAAACATCTTTTAATTTTTCAAGTGGATAATCTCTAAAACTACCACCTGATGCAGTTACTGTTAGACTTTGTATTGACTTTGTTTTATCATATAAGTACCATAATCCAAAGTGTTCACTATCTATTGGTTTTATATATGAGGTATCTATAAACTTCCCTGCTACAACAAGTGATTCTTTATTTGCTAAAGCGATTTTCTTACCACACTGTATAGCCTTAAGTGTTGGTTGAAGTCCAAAAAAACCAACTAAAGCATTTACTACTAAATCAGATTTAGACTCTTCTATAGCTTCTAAAATAGCTTCTTGCCCTGCTTTTACATTTGTATGGTTAACTTTTATTATATCAACTTCGGAAGCAACTATTACCAATGAAGGTTTAAAATCTTTCAATTGATTATTTAAAAGTTCTATATTATTACCTGCAACTAATACATCAATATACAAATTAAACTTTTTTGCAATAACTAAAGTATTTACACCTATAGAACCTGTAGAGCCTAAAACTATCATCTAATAAAACATTCTTAATAATACAACTAACAATATTCCACCAAAAAGATACCCATCAGATCTATCTAAGATTCCACCATGACCTGGTAATATATCTCCACTATCTTTTACATCAGCTTCTCTTTTTAAATAACTCTCAAAAAGATCTCCAAATACTGATGAAGCTGCTACAATTAAAGAGATAAAGAAAGCTGCAAAAAATCCAACATAATCAGGAGAAAAAACTATTCCTAGGACTGCTGCTACAAAAATACCACCAAATACTCCCTCTAAAGTTTTATTTGGACTAGTTGCACAAAACTGTGTTTTACCAACACTTTTACCAACAAAATAAGCACCAATATCAGTACCTGCTACTACAGCTACCAACCATAGCAACGACTCCATACCAAATGAGATATAAAGAGATAGTAAAAATAGATATGAAACTATAGGGTACATTAATGGTAAAAACAACTGTTTATTAAACTCTTTAGTGTATGCTAAAATAGAAGCAAATATAACACCCACAACAAAAACTAAATCTTCTGGTTTAGGATAGAAATATGCTACAATCCACACTGCAACTGCATAAAAATATATTTTTTCATCTTCAATTTTAAACAAGTTCATAGACTCTGATAAAGCAATCACCATCAATAATCCAAACATAAACCATGTAAGAAAAAATGAGTCAATATAACCCATAACTAAAAACGCTACTAATAATGCAACACCAGTTTTAATTCTTGTACTGCTTCCTGAGATAATATCCGACATTCAATTTCCTAATTAATAATTATTTTTAATCATTATACAAAAGTTATACTTACTAAACTATTTTATACATTAATAAGCAATTATTGTGTAGAATTTCTTTTAATAACCGACTAAAGAAAACTAATGGTAACTAGTTTAGAATTTAAACAAGTATTAATAAAATATTTAAGATTGGAAGATATATCTCCAAATGAAATTGATAACAATGACCCGTTGTTTGGCGATGATGGTTTAGGTTTAGACTCTGTTGATTCTATTGAACTTGTTTTAGCTATTGAAAAAGAGTATGGTATAGTTATAGATGATCCAAAACAATATGATACAATTTTTAAAAATATAACAAATTTATTAACATATATTAATGAAAAAAAATAAAGTATTTATCACTAGTACATCTTCAATATGTTGTGCAGGTGATAATAATACAGAGTTATTTAATAACATAATCAATTCAAAAACTGGAATAACTACAGAAACGGATTTTTTTCATAACTCAAAACCTGCTATTGGTAAAATAAAATCAGATAAAACTTTTTACGAAAATTTAAACATACAATGTCAAAATGTATTAGATAATAGTAAATTAGAAAACTTCAATGATACTTTACTTATAGTAGGTTCTTCTGTTGGTGGTATGAAAACTACTGAAGATTCTTTTTTTAAAACCAACGACTACAAAAATATAAATACTAAACTTCATGGAATTGATACAATCAAATATATTTTA
>JAYEPG010000034.1:0-15452 GCA_034723795.1 Campylobacterota bacterium | reverse complement strand
CTACTTTAGAGTTATCAAAAGGGATTTCAGTTAAACTTGTCCCATACAATAAAACACTAAATAATAAAACTAAACAAATATTCATATTTACTCCATAAAACTCTAAATTATTGTAGCATAAAATTATATAGCAAATATGACATTTATATTATTTATTATTCAACTGATGATTAAACTCTGGTACTATATATTTAAGTTGTGCAATTTTATCTTCACATGTTAATAGTTTGGATATATCTTTATTTAGTTTATCTATACTATATAAAGTTGGTTTAGCAACTGTTATAGATTCATAATCTGTACTACAATCAGTATCATCTATTAGCAACTCTTCATAAAGTTTTTCACCTGGTCTTAAACCACTAAATTCTATTTGGATATTATCTCTTCCACTTAACTCTATCATTTTTTTAGCTAAGTCAACTATTTTTATAGGTTCACCCATATCAAGAATAAATATCTCTCCACCTGTTCCAATCGCCCCTGCTTGAAGCACAAGCTCACAAGCTTCAGGAATAAGCATAAAATATCTTGTAATATCAGGATGAGTTACTGTTATGTTTTGATTTTTTTCAATTTGTCCTTTAAACTTAGGGATAACACTTCCACTACTTCCAAGAACATTTCCAAATCTTACTGCAACTATGTCAGTGCCATTTCCATTTGAATTTTGTGCATAAAGTTCACATATTCTTTTGGTCGTTCCCATAACATTTGTAGGACGCACTGCTTTATCTGTAGAGATTAAAACCAGTTTTTTAACTTTGTGTTTTATAGATATGTCAATTACATTTTTTGTACCAATTATATTATTTCTTATCGCTTCACTTATATTTGCCTCTACTAAAGGTACATGCTTATAAGCAGCTGCGTGTATTACAATATCTGGCTTATAGGTACTAAATGTTTTATCTAAATCATCTAGGTTTACAACTGATTGCATAATAGGAATGATATTGATTCCACTAATCTCTTGTTCTATTTGATATAGATTAAATTCACTATGATCAAGCAAAATAAGTTTTTTTGCTTTAAAAATAATACATTGTCTTACTATTTCACTACCTATACTTCCACCTGCACCTGTAACCAAAATAGTTTTATTACCTATAAAAGATGATATTTTATCTTTATCTAAATCTGCAGGATGACGTGCCAATAAATCTTCAACAGATATATCTTTTAATTGAGTTGAAAAATCTTTATCTCTTAAAATATCAGATAAAGCTGGTAAAACCTTTATCTCTTTAAAATAACTATTTAACTCTTCATATATTTGAGTTATTCTTTTTTGATTTGCTGATGGTATCGCTATAACTAATAAGTCAAATTTATTGTTATCAATTATTTTTAGAAGAATATCTTTTGATAATATATGAACAGCATCTATACTTCTACCTTGAACAATATTATCATCATCTACAAAATATCTTACTTTATATTCACTATTTCTAAACTCCTCTTCAAGTTTTATTCCCGCTTTTCCTGCACCATAAATAACAACTTGTTTTGTTTTTTGAATTTTACTTCGATTTATAATAAAATGATAAAAATACATTAAGAAATTTATAGAAAAAATATAAAGAAACAACTCTGATGCTAATAAAGCAAATCTAAAATCCCCGTGAAAATAAGGCATATATAATAAAAAAGGGACAATATAAACAAAACTTTTAATTAAAAATGTTTTTTGAGTAGCTTTACTCCAAGATAGCGTATAGTCTTTAAATATTAAAATAGAAGCTATCATACGAATAACAATCACACTTAAAACTACATTTAAGTCAAATGGTTTATGAAATATAAAAAAAGTCCACCAAAAAGTACCAAATGTAAGTATAACTATCACTAAAAAGTTTAATATTCGTTTATCTAAAATCATTTTAGATTATATCCTTAATTTATAAACTTTTGCAAGTGGAGTAAGTATAATTGGTTCAAAAAACTTGTTTTTGTTATTTTCTAATACAAAAAGCTGAAAATATAAAGA
This sequence comes from Campylobacterota bacterium, assembly GCA_034723795.1. Lineage (GTDB taxonomy): Bacteria > Campylobacterota > Campylobacteria > Campylobacterales > Arcobacteraceae > JAIOSF01. The sequence continues at coordinate 13,462 of JAYEPG010000034.1, read as the reverse complement.
GTTATATACTTTATCATCTACTACTAAAAACTGTTTATAGTTACTCATATATATCACATTTAAAGTAGAGCTACTATTTATAGTATCTATTTTAGTTTGTAGTTTTCCATTTTTATCATAGTATGTTTTTCCAAACCTTTTTATTGGTATAGAACTATTTCCAATATGTAATTTTCCAGTTCTTTTTGATAATTTTATACCTTGTCCTAAATCAATAAACTCTTTTGACTCTTTAAATCTATGAGACTTATAAAAAAATGATGGTTTTTCTTTTTTACCATTCATTAAATCTATATTTGAAAATAGTTCAATAGTAGGATAAATATTTAACATCTTACTTGGTAAATAAAGATAAATATCTCTTGTACTTTTAGGTAACTTTATATCAGTTTGAAGTAAATCTAAAAAATCATTTGTATCGTTATAACCGTAGTCCAAAGTCATCTGCCCTATATTGTTCATCCTTTTTATTTTTTTGGAATCTTCTTTTTCTTTATTTAGTTTATTTGTAGCATGCCCAAAGGTCACTTCTTTTAGGGCGAATGTTTGCTCCGTATATTCAACATCAAGTCTTAACATTTTTGAAGCCACGTCAATAGGGTTTGTTAATATAAAAGAAGTTGGGAAGTTTACACTACCACTATGCTTACCACCATCACTAAGTGTTTTTACATCAGAATAATATCGTATAGGATAACCATAATCCCACCAACCTACAACATAATCTTCCCTTGAAGCAATACTTTTTAATTTATCTAAAACTTCAACTTCATTTTTAGTAAAAACTGTTGGTACTTTATATTCAATTATATGTTTAATATTTGGCATTAACACAAGAATTGTTAAAATAGTTATTATAGAATATTTAATAATACTATTTTTTACCATATTACTTAACTCTATTATTAAAAAACCTATCCCCAAAGAAAGTAAAGATATAGCATAAATTGTAAATCTTAATCCTCCACTATATGCCAAAAACCCCAATCCAATCATAGGAAGACCTAAAAGCATAATAGGGTTACGAATAGATAACCAAATATATCCAATAATAGAAGCTAAGAAAGTGACAGTATGACCACTAATACGATTTGCAAAAGTTTCAAACGGAATTGTATTTGCTTCACGTATAGTTTGCATAACTGTATAAAAATGAAGCTTCATATCTTCACCAACTACAGATATTGCATCTTTAAATACATAACTTTTTAACTTTCCAAAAATCGGATCAAATCCACCCGAAGCTAAAAATAAAATAAATACCGTTATCAACATAATTGGTAAATGCTTATGCCATCTTACTTGGCGAAACAACATAAAATATCCAAATACCAAAGCAATTCGTAAAAACATATCAATATTTACCATTGATAATAGCATAATAGTAATCAGCTGTAAAAGGTAATTTATATCCTCTTTCTTTATTTTTTCATAAATAATATATAGAGCTAAAAGTCCAAAAAAAGCAAACTCTAAACTATAACTTTGAGGGTACCACCACCTATAAGCTATAATATCAACTGCTGTAAAAAGTAAATATTTATCCTCTTTTGTTTTAATAGCCCAAATAAGCGACCACAAAAGAATAGTAGGAAATACTATATTTAAAAAATCAGTATCATAGTATCCTACCATTGTACGGTTGTAATAACTCCATGTAATTGAAGCTAAAAGTGCAGCTATAAATCCAACTTCAAGTTTTCCAATACTGCGACCTATTAAAATAATTGGTATGACAATCAAAGAGGAGAAAAATGCTGGCATATAGAAAATAATAGTTTCAAAAGAAAAAGGCAAAACTTTTACCAAAAATGCAGTTAGTTGAGATGTAGCTGTTGATATTGGAGAACGATCATTCTCTTGAGATACCCCAGATACAATATCCCTAGCACCCTCTGCCCAAAAGTAACCATCATTTGTATTTATCATAAATTGATTGTTAAACTTAAATTGTTCTGCATCGCTAAATTGATATACCCATATAAGTCTTACTGCTATACTAAAGACAAAAGCTATTAATATGAATAGTATTGTCTTTTTATTATCGTTTAAAAAGTCTTTTTTTATAGTTGTCATGTTTATATTTTATCCCTAATCCTTAGAAATACAGGAAACCTTGGTTTTCCATACTTTGTAAACTCTTGATACTTAAATGTAATTATTGAACCAATTTTAGGTGGTGTGATTCTATCTTGATGTTTAAGTCCACTACCTATTTTAAATTTGATTCCGTTTGGCAGTTGACATATTATTGCACCTACTAAACCTTTAAACTTACCCTTTCCATCTGTATATCCTATCACTTTACACTCAGTATCTTTAAAAGTTTTTATTTTTAATGCTTTTGATGTTCTCTTATTTATATATAAAGCATTTGGATCACGTACTACTACACCTTCTCCATCTTTGCTTTCTACCTCTTTTAGAAAGTTATTTAGATGATTTTTAGATTTAATATTTATTTGTGGCAAAATTTTTATAAACTCATTTTCATAAGGTTTAACTTTATCTAATCTTTGAAATAATCCACCATCACTATTTGGGACTTCAAATATATAATGCTTTATCTCTTTCCATTTTTGGCTTGGTATTTTATCTCTAACTATTGAGGATATATTTTCAAAATCACCTCTTTTACTCCAAAGCTCACCATCTACTTCAAATGGTGGATAATCTTTTATAAACCATTTTGGAGCATGAATTATTTTTCCACCACGACTTATAAGATTTTCACCATCCCAATATGCTCTTATTCCATCAAGCTTTTCACTCATCACCCAGCCTGTGCTATTTTGATCTTTATATGTTTTAAGTAATAATAAATCTGGTTTTGAAGCGTATAATAAAAATGGAATTATTAGTAATAAAATTTTATTCATCTAATTAAAATCTTTTTTACTATCCACAAACTTTATACAACTGTAAAGTAATAGAACAGAAAACATAAAAGCAATAAAAATATTACTTATAAAATATACAATACAAAATAATACTATATTTACTACAATAGACCAATTTGTTACTTTGTAATGACTCCATCCAGCTTGATTAAGTCTTTGATAGCCGTGTTTTTTATGTGCTTGACTTATCTGTTCACCATTAAGTTTTCGCCTTATTAGTGTCAATGTAGCATCAAACCAAAACAGACCAAATAAAATTATCCATATCCAAAGATTGGCAGGCTCTTGGTTGGCATAATAAAGTGTAAAAATAGCTATATTGTATCCCAAAAGAGTACTACCAACATCTCCCATAAATATTTTTGCATTATTCCAATTCCAATATAAAAACCCAAGAGTAGCCACAGCTAAAACTATAAAATGACTTCCACCAAATAGTAAAAATCCTGCCAAACTTAAAAATAGAGCTTCACTTCCTGCATAGCCATTTATACCATCTAAAAAGTTATAAAGATTTATAAACCAAACTATAAGTAAAAAAGCAAAAAGATTTGTCAATATTTGGTTTTCAATTGAAAATATAAATAGATCTAAGCTACTAAATCCACTAAGAGACACTATCCCTAAAATTGCAACAGCACTTTGAACTACAAGTCTAGTTTTTGCACTAAGTTCATAAATATCATCAAAGAAACTAATCACAGAGATAATTATACCTATCATCAAAGCATAAAAGAGATTAGAATCTATTTGATTATTAAGATATAAATATATAAGCCCTACAAACCAAGTAACGGCGATAGCTATACCACCTCCATGAGGAGTTGGTATGGTATGACTGCTTCTTTCAGTCACTTGTGATACAAGTAGCTTTTTAATAGCATAATTTTTAATAAAGTATGTAAATAAAAATGATATTAAAAATAAAATTATATAAATCAAATTACTTCTTTCTCTTTCCCATTATTTCAAATATCCCTTTTAGGGAACCTAGTCCATATGAAAAATGTAGTACAAAATAAGCTAATAAAATATTTAAGGTCAAAAAGATATCTTTCTTAATCTTCCATGCTCTAAAAAATAATATAGAAGAATATCCTAACAAAGTTAAACCTAATAAATAAATAAAATCATCAATTATTAAACCCATTATAAAACTAACTACCAAAAATAAAATAAAAAATAAAGGTATCATATGCCGTAAACTAATACTTTTTAAACTATTAATCAAATAAGATGATAATATTATCCATCGTCCTGTTTCAAATCTATTTTTAAAAAATGCTTTATAGTTTTCTCTAGTATAATATGTACATTTTACATCTGGTATCAAGTATATCTTACCCTCATATTTTTTTAGTCTTTTATTTAATTCTAAATCTTGTGTTCTAACTAATCTTTCATCATAAAGTCCAATTTTATCAAAAACCTCTTTTTTATAAAAACCAAATGGTACAGTATCTACTTCCAACGGCTCTTGAACACCAACTCTAAAAAGTGAATTTCCAACTCCAAACTTATCTGACATAATAAACTGTATAGCTTTTGAGCAATCTGTTTGTGATTTTATATCTGTAGTACAAACTGCACCCACATTATCAGCATCAAGTTTTTGGCTCCATTTTGATAATTTTATTAGATAATCTATCGGATATTTAGCATGAGCATCCAGCCTGCATATATAATCACCTGATGATTCTTTTATACCTATGTTCATTGCTGTGGGTACTATTTTTTTTTCATTTTTCAGAACTCTTATATAGTGATATTTTTCCATATATGACTCTATTATATTAACAGTTGCATCTTCACTCATCCCATCTACAAACAAAACTTCCAAAAGCTCTTTTGGATAATCAAAATTTATTATAGATTCGATACACCCTTTTATATACTTTTCTTCATTTCTAATAGGAATAATTAGTGATATCTTTTTATTCACTGATTAAGTCCTTGTATAGCTTGTAAAGTTTTTTCTCTTCAACTTTCCAGTTAAATTTCTTTTTTATTGCTTCCATACCATTCATACCCATTAGTTTTGCCTCTTTTGGATTTGTCATTATATATTCAATTGCGTCGGCTATCTCTTGTGGTTTAAGAGGATTTACACATATTCCACACCTGTGTTTTTCTACTATATCTTTATAAAGTTTAAAATTAGATGTAATCACAGGTAACTCAAGTGCCATATATTCAAATACTTTAGTTGAGTAAGAACTAGTATAGTTTCCTATTGGTTTGAGTATACTTATTCCCACTTTAGCATTTTTGGAATACTCTAATCCATCCAACAAAGAGATTCTTCCATAAAATTTTACATTTTTCTCTATACTCTTTAAATCTGCAGAATCAATCAGCTCCTTGGAATATGGTCCAATATTATGCATATAAATATCAGGTATCTTAACTTTTAATATTTTCAATGCTTCTGTAGTAACATCAAAGCCTCTGTTATTTGAGATACCGCCTATATAAAATATCTCATTTTTATCTCTATCATTAGATACAAACTTTTCAAGTGGCTCAATATCAGGCATATTTAATACCACTTCAATATTGTTATTTAAATCATTATAATAATCTACATATGAATACTCAGCCAATATAAGTGCATCAAACTTTTTAAGAGTTCTAATTTCATATTTTCTATAAATATTTGAGATTATTTTTCTTAAAAATTTAGGTATATATTCTTTATCTAGAATTTGCAAGGCGATATTTTCATGAATATCAAATACAACTTTAGCCCCTAGCTTTTTAAGCTTTAATCCAACCGGTATTAACTCAGGGTCATGAAAATGATAAATATCGCTATCCAACTCTTTTGTTTTTTCATATATCTTTTTTGTAGTATATAAGATTCTATCTATTCTCCCTTTTGACTTTCCCACATCATAAATATTTATATTGTTTTTTATATCATCACCTAAACCATCTGCAACTACCAAATTCACTTTATAGCAAGACTCATTGGCTAAAGAGCCACACTCTTTTAAAAATATTCTAGTATCAAACCTAGGGTGTACTGATGTAAGATGGGTTATTTTAGTTTTCAATATAATATCTTTTATTGTTTTTATATATTTTATATCTATGAATAAGCTTTTTAACAATAAAACTCGGCGAATATATATTTTTATCAAATAAGATCACCTGTTCTTTTTTTATTAAAAAATAAGTTTTTATAAAGTGAGATATACCATATCTTAATGAACTATATAACCAACCCACAAAATATATATTTAAGATATCCATCTCATTTTGCGTTAATTTTTCTTTTAAAAAGTTATGATAATTTATCTTAACCTTTAATCTTGTATCAAAAATATTTTCACTCATCTTAGTAGTTAAACTTCCTCTATTTCTAGTTATTACATAAATAATTTCATCACATATATCAAATTTTTTCATATATAAACCAACTTTTGTTGAAAACAAAACATCATTTGAAGCTATAACTTCATCAAATTTAATATTATAGTTTAAAATAAAATCTTTTTTAATCATTTTACATATGGGATTTGGTATATTGTACCTTAAAAACAATTCACTACTATTTTCTCCATTATTATAATTATCCAACATTTTTTTAAAGTTTACGTGTCTGTGTGTTATTTCATTTGTATCTATATATATACTTGTTGGTTTAAAAAATACAATTTCCTTATCACTATCAAAATACTCATCTACAGCTTCATAGAAATTATCAGTAAAGTAGTCATCACTATCAGCAAAAAGTATCCATTTACCTTTTGCTTTTTGAAGTGCAATATTTCTAGCTACACCTGCGCCTTTTTTATCCGTATCATTGATATAAAGTTCAAAATCATATTTACTGTATAGTGTTTTGATATATTCTATATCTTCTTTTTTACTTTTATCATCCACTACTATTATTTGTATATTTTTACCTTGTGGTATTGTTGATAAAAGTTTTTTTAATAGTTTTGAACTGTTATAGTGTGGTATTATTATTGAAAGCTTATTTCTATTCATCTATTTGATACTTTAATTCTATTTTATTTTTTTCAAATAATCTTTTTGTTTTAATAAAAATATGAAATGGATTTAATAATTTATAATGAAAAAAGCCTATACGATTTTTAAACAATAAAAACAATGTTTTGATAAATTTAAAAATACCATACCTAACACTTTTAATAAGTATATTTCTACCGTATCTGGATATATTTAGAAGTTTTAACTCCTCCTTTGTCAATTTATTTCTTAAAAACTTAATCATATTTATAATAGTATTAAATCTTATATCAAAAATCTTTTCACTAGTATTTGTTGTTAAACTACCCTTGTTCTTTGTAATAATATAAATTATTTTATTACAAACTGTAAATCTATTCATATAGTATCCAACTTTTATAGAAACCATAACATCATTTGATGCAATAATTTCATCAAATTTTATTTTATTTTTTTGTATAAATTTTGTTTTTACCATTTTTGATATAGGACCTGGAAGATTATACCTAAGGCTTAACTCTTCTTTTATGCCAGAATTCCTAATATAGCTATCTAATATATTAACAAAATTTAAGTGCCTATCTGCTTCCTCTTTTGTATCGATATATATACTTGTGGCTTTAAAAAACACAACATCATTATCACTATCAAAATATTTACTTACTGACTCATAAAAATTATCTGTGAAATAGTCATCGCTATCAGCAAAAAGTATCCATTTGCCTTTTACTTTTTCTAGTGCTATATTTCTAGCTACTCCTGCACCTTTTTTTTCTGTATCATTTATATATAGTTCAAAGTCATATTTACTGTGTAGGGTTTTGATATATTCTATATCTTCTATTTTACTTTTATCATCTACTACTATTCTTTGTATATCTTTATACTGTGGTATTGTTGATAGTAGTTTCTCTAATAGTTTTGAACTATTATAGTGTGGGATTATTATTGATAGTTTATATTTATTCATTAGTATTTTTTTCTAGAAGATAAAATCTATGATATGGATTTTCAAATAGTCTGTTATTTAAAATAATATTCCATTTATTATCAGTAAGTAAATTTTGAATTTTTTTCTCTTCATATCCTATCTTATTTATTTCCCAATAATGCTCTCCATTAAAAATATGAATATCCCTTTTAAAGTTTGATATATCATATAATTTTTTAATAGTTTTAATTTTTGGTAATCTTAAATCAATTTTTATATATCTACCTTTATCAGGTAAAGAGATAAATATATATTTTAAGGAAACTCTTTTTAACTCTTTTAAAGATATCTTAAAATCATCAAAAGGGAGATGTTCTAAAATCTGAAAAGCACAAATACATTCAAAAGAGTTATCTTCAAATGGTAAATTTTTAACATCTGCAACATAGTCAGGATTTAATGACTCATCAAAATCTGCTACTTTTATATCTATACCTTGGTTTTTAATCTCCCTATAAAAAAAACCACTACCTTTCCCAATCTCCAATATATTTTTAGGATTTAACTCTATAACAGTTTTCAATTGAAAATAATAACTTGCAAATCTATTTATATTTTCATATTTTAAAAAATCATAATGGTTTTTATCTATTTGTACACTATCCATACTATACCTCCATAAGTATTATTAACTCAAATATAACCAGTAATATCCCCAAGCTATAAATATACCCCAAATTATATTTTACTTCTAAAACTTCTCTAATAAGTACCACACCAATTATACTCCAAAATATTTCAAACATACTAAGTAAAATTAAAGCTTCAAATGAAAACATATTAAAAATATATAAAAATACTAACATTAGAATAAAACCTATAAATTTAAATAAATGAAAATAAAAAGATATTTCTTGTTTATTTACAACAATAAGAATTTTAGAGAAATGTGAAACTATTAAGTTTAAAAATATTGGCAATGAAATAATGTATATATACATATAAAGTATAGACCATTTATCACCAAATATAAAAGGTATAAAATCTTCTAAAATATATATAAATACAATATAAGGAATTATTAGTACGAAAAATATTTTTTTTGTATAACTTATTGAAAGTAAAAAAATATCTTCTTTAGATGAAATTTTTGAAATTCTTTGATAATATACATCTGAAAATGATGTTATTAAAATACTACTTGGAGTTTTGATTATTTTATTAGCAAAAAAATAAAACCCTAAAAAAGATGTAGAAAAAAACTTATACATAAAAATTTGTAAAACATTCTCTTTGCTTGTATGTAAAAATGATGCCCCTAAATTCCATGTTGGAAATTTAATATATTTTTTAGCTAAAATTTGCATTCTATATAACTTAATTTTTACAAATAAATTCTGGTATCTTTTTATAAATATTTTTATAAATAATATATTGATAACTAATTGTGAAATTATACTACTTAGAATCAATCCTTTTGCACCTAAACCAATCAAACCTGTAATAATATTAGATGTTGCTACTGTTCCACTTCTAGTTATTTTATTTATGGATATGTTTCTATACTCTTTTTTTCTATTAAACCAATAATTTAAACTTTGATATAACCCTAGTAAAAATACTGATAAAGGTATAAAATATAACCAAGTAGAAATATCTTTACTTCCCAATATACTAATTAAACTGTCATGAAATAATAAAACTATTACAAATAGTATTATACTTATAATCGTAGTTATTATAAGTGATAAAAAAAAAATATTTATTGCATATTTGTCATTTTTTGGAAGCATAATAGCTAACTCATATCTACCTGTAATAAAAATAGCAATAATTGAGACAATCGCCATATAAAGTGCAAACACACCAAAATCCTCAGGTGTATAAATCCTAGTTAATATTGGACTTATAGCTATTGGAATAGCTTGAGCTATAGTAGTACCCGTCATAAGAGTTAGTACATTTCGACTAAATTCTGATTTTGATTTTAACTTTCTAAACATAAATTGTAAGTTTATAACTTACCATCCGCATTTTCTAAAATTGATTTTATATCAAATACAACTTTATCATCATTTGATATTTTTAAATTTTTATACTCATCATGAGCAACTGCAACTACAACAGCATCATACTCATCATAGTTTATATCATTGTTAAGATTTAAATTATACTCACTTTGCACCTCTCCTTTATTGGCCCAGTAGTCTGATACAGTTATATCACATCCAAACTCTTGAAGTTCTCTTATCACATCTATTACTCTTGAGTTTCTTATATCTGGACAGTTTTCTTTAAAAGTTATACCTAGTACTAGTACTTTTGAGCCTTCTATCTTATGACCTTTTTTGATCATAAGTTTTATCACTTGGTTGGCTACATATATACCCATATTGTCATTTAGTCTTCTTCCTGCTAAGATTATCTCTGGGTTGTATCCAACTTCTTGAGCTTTATGAGTAAGATAGTATGGATCTACACCTATACAGTGACCTCCTACAAGTCCAGGCTTAAATGGTAAAAAGTTCCATTTTGTACCTGCTGCTTCTAGTACTGCTGTAGTATCAATATCAAGACGGTTAAATATCATAGATAGTTCATTTACAAATGCTATATTTATATCTCTTTGAGAGTTTTCTATCACTTTTGCTGATTCTGCTACTTTTATAGTAGGTGCTAGATGTGTACCTGCAATTATGATACTAGCGTATAGATCATCTACTTTTTGTCCAATTTCAGGAGTTGAACCAGCTGTTACTTTTAGTATTTTTGTTACTGTGTGTTCTTTATCTCCTGGATTTATTCTCTCTGGACTATATCCACAAAAAAAGTCTTTATTGAATTTTAGATTTGAAAACTTTTCAAGTACTGGTACACAGTCCTCTTCTGTAGCTCCTGGATATACTGTAGACTCATATATAACTATATCATCTTTTTTAAGAACTTTTCCTATCGTTTCACTTGCTTTTATAAGTGGTGTTAGATTTGGACGATTGTTTTTATCTATTGGTGTTGGTACTGTTACTATATAGATATTACAGTTTTTTATATCTTCTACATCTAAAGTAAACTTCATACCATTTGTAAGACACTCTTTTACTTGGTGTTCGGATAGCTCTAATGTTCTATCATAACCACTTGACAATTCATCTATTCTCCACTTAGATATATCAAAACCTACTACTTTATACTTACTACTAAAAGCATGAGCTAGTGGAAGTCCTACATACCCTAAGCCTATTATACATATTTTATTTTTCATTTATTTTTATCTAACTCTATTTTAAAAAATTCTAAATACCAATCTATAAATTTATTGATACCATCTTGTACCAGTGTTTCTGGTTTGTATCCTAAATCATTTACCAAGCCAGTTACATCTGCGTATGTTGCTGGTACATCTCCTGCTTGTAATGGCATCATATTTTTCTCTATTTTTTTACCTAGCTTATTTTCTATAGCTTCTATAAAGTCCATAAGTTTTACAGGATTGTTATTTCCTATATTATATATCTTATAAGGTGCTGAAGATGTAGATATTTCTCCTGTTTTACCATTCCACTGTTTATCTTTTTGTGCTGGATTATCTATAACTCTTATGATCCCTTCTACTATATCATCTATATAGGTAAAATCTCTTAGCATTTGACCGTTATTAAACACATCTATAGTTTTACCTTCAAGTGCTGCTTTAGTAAATAAGAACAATGCCATATCAGGTCTACCCCATGGTCCATACACAGTAAAAAATCGTAAACCTGTAGTAGATATATCAAAAAGATGAGAATAGGTATGAGCCATAAGTTCATTTGATTTTTTAGATGTAGCATATAGACTTATAGGATGATCTACATTATGATTTGTAGAGAAAGGCAACTCTTCATTTAGTCCATATACTGAACTACTACTTGCATAAGATAAATTTTTCACACCATTGTGTCTGCAAGCTTCTAGTATATTCATAAACCCTATGATATTAGAGTCCATATAAGCATCTGGGTTAGTTAGGCTATATCTTACACCTGCCTGTGCTGCAAGATTACAAACTGCATCAAACTTTTCTTCTTTAAATAGTTTCATTAAGCTATCTTTATCTTCAAGATTTAGCTTGATAAATTTATAGTTTGAATTTGTTTTAGAAGTAAGAAGTTCTCCATATGGTATATCACTTCCCTCTTCAAGAGTTTCACAGATACCACCTCTTTGAAGTCTTCCATATTTTACACTTTGGTCATAATAGTCATTAATATTATCAATCCCTAGTACTTCATCACCTCGTTCAAATAATTTGATTGCCAAATGACTACCAATAAATCCTGCTGTTCCAGTTACTAGTATCTTCATTTTAATCCTTAACTATCTCTAGTATATACTCTATCTTTTACATCATCTAAAATATTTTCAAATCTATTTGCAACTATTACATCACTTGATTTTTTAAATTCATTTAAATCTTTAATAACACGAGAGTGAAAAAATTCATCTTCTTGCATAACCGGCTCATATATAACTACTTCTATACCTTTTGCTTTGATTCTTTTCATAATACCTTGAATAGCTGATGCTCTAAAGTTATCACTTCCAGATTTCATCACAAGTCTATATATACCAACTATTTTTGGATCTTTGGCAATAATACTATCCGCAATAAAATCTTTTCTTGTGCTATTTGATTCTACAATCGCACCTATAATGTTAGATGGTACATCTTTATAGTTTGCTCTTAGTTGTTTTGTATCTTTTGGTAAGCAGTATCCACCGTATCCAAAACTTGGATTGTTATAATGTGTTCCAATTCTAGGGTCTAGTCCCACACCTTCAATAATTTGTTTTGTATCTAAATTATGCGTTTGAGCATAAGAATCTAACTCATTAAAATAAGACACCCTCATAGCAAGATATGTATTCGAAAATAATTTTACCGCTTCTGCTTCAGTAGAGTCTGTTAGTAAAATATCTATATTCTCTTTTATAGCACCTTGTGATAATAAATGAGCAAATACTTTTGCTCTTTCACTTTTTTCTCCAACTATTATTCTACTTGGATATAAGTTGTCTTGTAATGCTAATCCTTCCCTTAAAAATTCTGGAGAGAAAATAATGCTTGAAGTATTAAACTTTTCATTTATAAATTTTGTATACCCTACTGGTACCGTAGATTTAATAACCATAGTTGCAGTTGGATTTATCTCCAATACATCTTTTATAACAATTTCTACAAGTTTTGTATTAAAGTAATTAGTCTCCGGATCATAATCTGTTGGCGTCGAAATAATAACAAAATCTGCATCTTTATAGGCTTCTTCTTTATCCAATGTAGCTTTAAAATTTAAATCTTTATTTTTAAGATATTCACTTATCTTTTTATCTTCTATAGGAGATATTTTACTATTTAACATATCTACTTTTTGGGGCACTATATCTAATGCTACAACTTCATTATACTGAGATAAAAGGATACCATTTGAAAGTCCTACGTATCCTGTACCTGCTATTGCTATTTTATATGCCATTTAATTTTCACCCTTTAATCTATCTTTTAATATTATTTTACCAGCTTCAACACCTGGTTGATCATATGTATTTATCTGTACAAATTTTCCTATACAAGATACAAGAAGTTGAAAACTAAACATAAGTTGAGCTATATTAT